>NZ_LWRX01000195.1:0-1178 GCF_001683835.1 Ralstonia sp. RL
TTCCGGGAAGCCACGCAAGCCGTCGACGACCGCAATCAGAATGTCCTGCAAGCCACGGTTCTTCAGTTCGTTGAAGACCTTCAGCCAGAACCTGGCGCCTTCGGTCTGCTCGATCCACAGGCCCAGCACTTCCTTCTTGCCGTCGGCACGGATGCCCAGCGCCAGATAGACCGCCTTGTTCCTGACCGCTCCTTCGTCGCGGATCTTCAGTCGCAGTGCATCGAAATACACGATCGGGTACATCTCCTCCAATGGCCGCTGCTGCCATTGCTCGACCTCGGCCAGCACCTCGTCGGTGATGGTGGAAATCAGATCGGGCGACACCTCCAGACCGTAGATTTCCTGCAAGTGTCCCGTGATCTCGCGCACGCTCATACCGCGCGCATACATGCTGATGACGCGTTCGTCGAAACCGGGCAGCCGACGCTGGTATTTGGCCACCAACTGCGGCTCAAACGTGGCTTGCCGGTCGCGCGGAATCGCCAGTTCCAGCACCTCGCCTTCCGGCGTCGTGACCGTCTTCTTGCTGCTGCCGTTGCGATGGTTGCCGCTCTGGCCAAGCGCTGCTTCGGTAGCGAGGTGATGGTGCAATTCGGCTGCCAGCATGCGCTCGGCCAGACGTTTCTTGAGTTGGCCGGCCAAGCCGGATTCGCCGAGAATGGATTCGGCATCCTTGTTTTGGACTTGTGCCAGCAGCTGGTCAATCAGGTCATCCGAGAACAGTTGCGGTGCCTTTGGTTTCTTGGTCTTCTTCGTCGTGCTCATTGCTTCGGTCATTGTGTTTCCCTTTCGGTATCATCTCATGACCTCTTGCACACAAAAAATCTGACAGGCTCGCGCGACAACGCGCTATACGCATCGAACACCATCCGCCAGATAGCCAACTGTCTGCCCACGCCGCTGTACTACCAGGAGAACAAGCTCACCGACGAATCCTGGTACTACTTCCGCGTCGAATTCCCGCACGACGGTGCGCCGATCAAGAACACGTTTTCCAGCTCGCAGATCACCAGCGCGGCGGAATTCAAGAAGCGCCTGCTCGGCATCGCCGCCGGCGCGATGTTCTCCGGCACGACCTACATGCTGGACCGCATGATGGAGCGCCAGCTGTTCAACATCAAGCGCGTCGAGACCATCGATTACATCGGCTACAGCATCGAGCACGGCTGCTATGTGCT
>NZ_LWRX01000092.1:0-2857 GCF_001683835.1 Ralstonia sp. RL
GAGCAGGAAGCCGCCGCGTTCGCGATTGAACCCGCCCAGGCCGCCGCCGCTGGCCACCACCCGGTGACAGGGCACGACGATCGGGTAGGGATTGGCGCCGCAAGCCTGGCCGACGGCCCGCGGGGCGTTGTTGAGGTTTTGAGCCAACTGGCCGTAGGTTTCGACCCGGCCGGGCGGGATGGCCGAAATCTGCGCCCACACCCGGCGCTGAAAGGTCGTCCCGGCCGGCTGCAGCGGCAGGCTGAAAACGGACGCCGGGTCGGTCAGATAGGCGCGCAACTGCCGCGCCGCTTCGGCCGCCGGCGCCGTCTCGGGCGCCCGTTCCGGCTGCGGCTCGATGAAGGCGATACCGGTGATTTCCGCGTCGGTGCTGCGGATGCCCAGCGCAAAGCCGGGGGCGGCGACGATGGCCTGGTAGCGCGGAACGATCATGGCAGTCTCCGCAGGGGGTCAGAAAGCCGAAAGCCCGGTTTGTGCCCGGCCGAGAATCAGCGCATGGACGTCGTGCGTGCCTTCGTAGGTGGTGACCGATTCCAGGTTAACCATGTGGCGAATGACCCCGTATTCGTCGGAAATGCCGTTGCCGCCCAGCATGTCGCGCGCGTCGCGGGCGATTTGCAGGGCCTTGCCGGTGCTGTTGCGCTTCATTAGCGAGATCAGTTCGGGGCTGGCGCTGCCGTCGTCCATCATGCGCCCCAGTCGGAGCACGCCTTGCAGGCCGAGCGTGATTTCGGTCTGCATGTCGACCAGTTTTTTCTGGATCAGCTGGTTGGCGGCGAGCGGCCGGCCGAACTGCCGGCGCTCCAGCGTGTAGTGGTGGGCGGTGTGCCAGCAGGCTTCAGCTGCGCCGAGTGCCCCCCAGGCTATGCCGTAGCGCGCTGCGTTGAGGCAGGTGAAGGGGCCCTTGAGGCCGCTGGCCTTTGGCAACTGGTTTTCTGTCGGGACGAATACCTCGTCCATCACGATATCCCCGGTGATCGAGGCGCGCAGGCTGACCTTGCCCTGGATGGCCGGGGCGGACAGGCCGGCCATCCCTTTTTCGAGAATGAAGCCGCGCAGGCTGCCGGCGTCGTCCTTTGCCCAGACGATGAACAGGTCGGCCAGCGGCGCGTTGGTGATCCAGGTCTTGCGTCCGGAGAGCTTCCAGCCGCCCGGCACGGCACGGGCGACGGTGCTCGCGCTGGCCGGGTCGGAGCCGGAGCCGGGTTCGGTCAGGCCGAAGCAGCCGATCAGCTCCCCTTTGCCGAGTTTCCGCAGGTATTTTTCTTTCTGTGCGTCGGAGCCGAATGCGTGGATCGGCAGCATGACCAGCGAGGATTGTACGGAGAGCAGCGTCCGGAAGGCCGAATCGACGTACTCGATCTCGCGGGCGATCAGACCGTAGGAGACGTAGTTCAGACCAGCCCCGCCGAAGCGCGGGGGCAGCGTCGGGCCGAGCAGGCCCATGTCGCCCATCTCGCGATAGATGGCCGGATCGGTCGTCTCGTTGCGGAAGGCATCGCGAATGCGCGGCTGGAGTGCCTTCTGTGCAAAATCGCGGGCGGCATTGCGGACTTGCCGTTCGTCGGCGGCAAGCTGGCTGTCGAGCCGGAAAGGGTCTTCCCAGGTGAAGGTCGGCTGGGCCATGGTTGTCTCCGTTGTCCTCGTTTTATGCGGAAAGCCGGGAGCGGCAGGCGCTCCCGGCGTGGTGCCTAGCCGCGGACGTGTCCGTCGCCGAGTACGATCCACTTCTGGCTGGTCAGGCCCTCCAGGCCGACCGGCCCGCGGGCATGGATCTTGTCGGTCGAGATGCCGATTTCGGCGCCCAGGCCGTACTCAAAGCCGTCGGCAAAGCGCGTCGAGGCATTGATCATGACCGAGCTGGAGTCGACTTCACGCAGAAAGCGCATCGCCTTCGGGTGGTTTTCGGTGACGATGGCCTCGCTGTGATGCGACGAGTAGTGGTTGATGTGCGCGATGGCTTCGTCGAGGCCGGCGACGACCTTGACCGAGATGATCGGCGCCAGGTATTCGGTGTAGTAGTCCTCTTCCGTGGCGGCGACGGCATTCGGCACCAGGGCCTGGGTTTCGGCGCAGCCACGGATTTCGACGCCCTTGCCGGTCAGCATGGCGGCGATGGCCGGTAGCTGGGTGGCGGCGACGGCGCGGGCGACAAGCAGCGATTCGGCGGTGTTGCAGGTGCCGTAGCGCTGGGTCTTGGCGTTTTCGACGATTTTCAGCGCCTTGGCCGGGTCGGCGTCGTCATCGATGTAGACGTGGCAGTTGCCGTCCAGGTGCTGAATCATCGGCACGCGCGATTCGGCGAGCAGGCGGGCGATCAGGCCCTTGCCGCCGCGCGGCACGATGACGTCGACGAATTCGCGCATCGTGATCAGTTCGCCGACCGCGGCACGATCGGTGGTGTCGATGACCTGCACGCAGTCGGCCGGTAGCCCGGCGGCCTGCAGGCCCTCCTGGACCAGCGCGGCGATGGCGCGGTTGCAGCGAATCGCCTCCGAGCCGCCGCGCAGGATGGCGGCGTTGCCGGACTTCAGGCACAGCGCCGCGGCATCGGCGGTGACGTTCGGCCGGGCTTCGTAGATGATGCCGATGACGCCGAGCGGCACGCGCATCTTGCCGACCTGGATGCCGGAGGGGCGGTACTTGATGTCGGACATCTCGCCGATCGGATCGGGCAGCTTGGCGACCTGTTCGACGCCTTCGGCCATCCCTTCGACCCCCTTTTCGGTCAGCGTCAGGCGGTCGATCATCGCCGCTTCCAGGCCGTTGGCCCGGGCGGCGGCGACGTCTTCGGCGTTGGCGGCGAGCAGGGCCGCCTTTTCGCGGCGGATGGCGCCGGCGATGTGCAGCAGCGCAG
>NZ_LWRX01000029.1:0-1491 GCF_001683835.1 Ralstonia sp. RL
CGCCCGAGCTGCGCGAACGGCGCATGCAGGCGATCACCCGCTTCCCCGTTTTGGTGGCGCCGACTCTTTTGACGCTGCACGATTCGCCGAATGTTTGCGACGGCAAGCGCCATGCCTGGCGGGAAAAGGACGCAATGGTCGAGGCGACCATCGACGCCGGACGCGATCTGGCCGGCGCGCTGGCTCAACATTACGGCATCTCAAAGGGTCTCGTGCGCTCGCCGCTGTGCGCAGCAATGTGGCCGGTGCGCGATGGTAAGCTGCTGCAAGGCTGGCTGAAGCTCCTTGATGCGCTGCCGGCCAATCAGCGGCCGAGTCTGGCTGAATTCGAGCACTGGCAGCTGTATCTCGCCAATTACTTCGCGCTGCTCGGTGAAAACGATCATGGCCAACCCTTGCCGCAGCCGCCGGAAGTGCATCGCGGGGCTTTCCGTCTGGGCTGGAGCCGCACCTGGGAGACGGCGGCGCGGCGCTACGGCAACCTGCATCCGGCCCTGGCCGATTGCGAGGACTTCCTGCGCGCCGCGCACGCACGGGCAGCCGCGCTCACAGGTCGGCGCCATGGCCCGTCGCAGGGGCGGCTTGCCGCCGGTTGGCTCGCTTGTCATGGGTTGGTGGGATTGCTGGATGCGTCGAGGCGCTGGCATCAACGCTACGCCACTGACTGGAGCAAGTGGCAGACAGACGTCCGCTTGCCCGCCCTGTTGGGTGTCGTCGAAGAACAGGGAAACCGGGCGGAGGAGCTGCTGACACCGGGAGCACTCGCCCGCGAAGGCGAGGCTATGCACCATTGCGTCGCCAGCTACTGGTCAGAATGTCTGGTGGGCGACCGAATCTTCTCTTTGCGCCTACATGATGGTAGCCGCGCGACGGCGCAGTATGAATTGGGGCGCCATCTGCAGGACGACAGCGAATCGTGGTATCGGCTGGTTCAGCTGCGCGGCCCGTGTAATGCAGACGTGAATGAGGCCGTGCGCGCCTGGGCACAGCGCATCGAGGCGCGCCTCAATGCGCCCGAAATCCGCGCCCGCCACAGCGAAATGATGCAGATTGGCGATCAGTTCGAGGTTGGTTTCGAATACACGCGACAGCAAGACGACGAGGCGTGGCAGGATGAACGGCTGCATCGCCAGCTTGAACAGGTCTGCGCCTGGCTGAATTTCACGCAGCTGCCGCCGGAGGTCGTCCTCCTCGACCATGTCGCCGGCTTCCAGTACCACGCGGGCCCCACGCTCCTCGACCGGCTCGCATCCGGCCAGCCGCTTGGTCTCGTGCGTGAGCCGGACAATCCGCACGACCCGCTCGCGGTGCGCCTGGACTGGCAGGAGCAACAGCTCGGCTACGTGCCGCGTCCGCATAATGCTGAGATTGCGCGACGGCTTGATGCCGGCGAAAGATTGTCCGCACGCATTGCAGCCATCGAGCCTGAAGCGGAACCATGGCGGCAGGTGATGTTCGGTGTCGAATCTCCCACCAAAGAACGAGAAGCAC
>NZ_LWRX01000169.1:0-124923 GCF_001683835.1 Ralstonia sp. RL
ACAGCAGCCGGAACTGGCCGTGCTCCAGTGCGGCCCGGATCTGGTGCTCGAGGTTCAGGCGGTACGACACGCCAATGTCCATCTCGGGCGCGAAGAACTCCAGCCGGTTGCGACCGTTCTGCTTGGCCGCGTACATCGCCATTTCTGCGTGGCGGATCAGCGTGTCGGCATCGGGGCCGTGGGCAGGATATTCCGCCACCCCGATACTGGCGGTGACGAACACCTCGTGGCCTTCCGCCCGGATGGGTTCGGCAAACAGGTCGAAGCCGAAATCCACGCCGCGCGAACCGGCATGCGAAATCACCAGCGCAAAGACATCGCCGCCAAAGCGCGCGACGGTGTCCACCGAATCGGCGGCGTCGCGCAGGCGCTCGGCCACGCGGCGCAGGACTTCGTCGCCCAGCAGGTGGCCCAGGCTGTCATTGACAACCTTGAAGCGGTCGATGTTGACGAGCGCCACGTAGAACCGGCTGCGCTGGCGCGCCGCCATCTCGACCGCCTGCTGCACGCGGTCGGCCAGCAACGTGCGGTTGGGCAGGCCGGTGAGCGGATCGATCGTGGCGTGCTGCGCAAGGCGCGCGCGCGTCATCTCCTGCTCGGTCACGTCGTCCTGAATGCCGACGTAGTGCGTCACCACACCCTGCGTATCACGCACGGGCGAGAGCAGGAAATTGTTCAGGAACGCGTGCCCGTCCTTGCGGAAGTTGCGCAGCAGCACGCGGATCTCGCTGGCGTCGCGCAACGCCGCGCGGACTTCATTGAGCGCCGGCTGCCCTGGCTCGGACGAATGCAGGAAGCGGCAATTGCGGCCGAGCACCTCTTCAGCGCGATAGCCGGTCATCCGCTCGAAGCCCGGGTTCACATAGACGACGGGAAGGTCCGGCTGCTGGGCATCGGCCACGGTGATGCCGGACGGCACCGATTCGACCACACGGCGCAGCAGACGCAGCTGCTCGTCGGATTCGCGTCGCTCGGTGATGTCCTGCATGGTGCCGAACAGCGCGACGACTTCGCCCTGCTCGTTGCGCTCGATGTTGCCTCGCGAGAGCACCCAGCGGCGCTCGCCATCGCGGCGGATCATCTCCAGTTCCAGCGAGTACGGCTGGCCTTCGGTAACGGCGCGGCTCGCGGCCTCGCGCAGGCGGTGGTAGCTGTCTGCGGTGAAAAACTGCGCCTGCTGCGCAAAGGTCGGGGGTGCGCCAGGCGGGGTTCCCGTCAGCACGTACATGCCTGAAGACCACGTGGTGGAGTCGCGCAGCACGTCCCAGCGCCAGCTGCCGAGCTGGGCGATCTGCTCGGCCACGCGCAGGTTCGCCTCGCTTGCGCGCAGCTCCTGCTCGATGGCGGAGCGCTGCGAGATGTCCGTCACGCCGCCCACCATGCGCAGGGCGCGGCCATCTTCTGCGCGATACAGGCTCGCCCGAATTTCCACCGTGCGCGTGGTGCGATTGGCGTCGATCACTCGGCAGACCTGGTGCCAGCTGTCGCGATCGGAATTCAGTGCCGCGCGCAGTGCAGCGCCAAACGCCTCGACATCGTCCGGATGCACGAACTGCTGGAACGTCAGCGTGCGCGAAACGCCGTCCCCCTCGCTGGGCCCGAGCAGCGCATCGCTGCCGAGCAGGCGGTGCAGGCTGGCATTGGCCCACGACTCTCCGGTGGCGATATCCCAGTCGAAGATCCAGTCGTTGGTGGCGCGCGCCACGCGCTGGAAGCGCTCGGTCAGGCGGTGGACCGTGGCGTCATGGCGCGCGATGGCAGCGCGCATCTCGTTGAAGGTGCGCTCGAGCAGCGAGAGCTCATCGCGCGCATCGCCATGCTCGGTGACCCGCGCCGAGAAGTCGCCGCGCGTGTAATGGCGCGCCGCGTCGACGAGCGCATCGATGCGGGGCATCACGAGCCGGCGCATCGCGCCCTGGATCAGCGCAAGCAGCAGCGCCACCATCAGCAGGATCGCGCCGCCGCCGGCCAGCGTGATGTTGCGCTGCTGGCGGACGATATCGCTGGCATCCAACCCGCGCACGACGTGCAGGCGGCCGGCGGCTGCGTGCGGCGGCACCGCCATGGCGGCATAGGCGCGCGGCACACCGTCGGCGTCGTTGGTCAGCAGGGGCCGGCCGGCTGGACCAGGCATGACGGACAGCGCCTCGCGCACAACCGGCGGCATGCCCGCGCGCGCGGGTTCGCCCAGGTGCGAGAGCACGTTGCCGGCTGCATCGACGAGGTAGACCGGTGCGCCCGGCTCGCCGTCCACGGCGGCGGCCATCAGTGCACGCTGGTGCACCGCCGCGTAGGCCACGCCACGTACCTTGCCGTCGCTTCCGACCAGCGCACGGGCGGTGACCAGAACGGGCTGGTGCGATACATGCCCCGTCACAAACGGCGACAGCGCCGGCTTGCCGCTGGCCAGCACGTCTCGCACGTACTGGCGGTCGGACACATCGAGACCAAGCCTGGACGCATCGGGCGCGCAAACGACCTTGCCGTTCGCATCGACGATGCCCAGTCCGGCGAGCGTGTCCTGATTGCGGAAGACGCGGCTGACGAAGCGGCTGCATTCCGTGGCTTCCATGCGCAGCGCCGAATCGTCGGCCACCAGCACGGAAAGCAGCGCGTCGGCATTGGACAGCACCATGCCTACACGCGCGGCGGCGGCTTCGGTCTCGTGGGTCAGGCGCTGGGCGAGATGGTCATTGAGCCGGTCACGGTAGAGCGCCACGCCGGCCGTCGCCACGATGATGGCCGGCAATGCGGCCACCGCGGCCAGAGCGAGCAAGCGGCCGCGCAGCGTGGTGGGAAAAAAAGCGTGCTTCGGCACTTGAATGACCGGTAGAGCCTGATATGGAGAGAGTGTGCACCCTGCATTGGCACGATGCGCGGCTCAACGACCGTTCGAGCGCACGATGCCGATGCGGCATCGTGCCGAAAAACGTTTGACGCAGTGCGGAGGCATTTTGCTTGCAATTCCTATCGCACGCAACTTGTGGATAGCCAGCACACAACTGTGCCCCAGCGCCGCAAGGCGGGGCCAAACAAGCCCCGTGCCCGTACCGCCGGCAGCCAGGCCCTGTACTGGGCAGCGGCGGCATCAGGCGGCTGGCCGCAGAATCGTTAAAACCGTGCGGCGACCGATGGGTCAACGTGCGCGTCGATGGCCCACCGGATCTTGAACACGATGCGCTCGGCGGTCGATGCGGCGCCTGCGACAGCCTCGCTGGCGGCCGTGCTGACGGGCGGCTGCCGAGCAGCGTCCGACACGGAAACCGGGAACGAGTTACCCTTTCCCCCGATCTCCGGCACAGTCTGCCGCGTTTTTCCCCTGCCTTCGGAGGCTCCTTTGCTCCGCGCGTTCGAACACCTGCTCGACCCCTTCCCGCCCGATGAGCCGCCGCTGCCGCCCAAGGGCCTGGCCGCCTTCCTGTGGGCCTGCACCCGCGGCACGCGCCGCTACATCGCGGCACTGGCGTTGCTCAGTGCCGGCGTGTCGGTCTATGAGGCGTGGCTGTTTTCGTTTCTTGGGCAGGTGGTCGACCTGCTGTCGGCATGGCAGGCCGGGCACGAAGCCGCCGCGCAGGCGCAGCGCGTGCTGTGGGGCATCGGCATCGTGCTGGTGGTCAGCGTCGGCCTGGTGGCGCTGCGCACGATGGTGCAGCATCAGGTGCTGGCCATCAATCTTCCGCTGCGGCTGCGGTGGGATTTCCACCGCCTCATGCTCCGCCAGAGCCTGTCGTTCTTTTCGGACGAGTTTGCCGGGCGGGTGACCACCAAGGTCATGCAGACGGCGCTGGCCGTGCGCGAGGTGCTGTTCACCTTCATCGAGATCGTGCTCGCCATCGGCGTGTACTTCATCACCATCATTGCGCTGGCGGGCGGTTTCGATCTGCGCCTGATGCTGCCGTTCATCGCCTGGGTGGTGCTGTTCGGGCTGGCCATGCGCTACTTCGTGCCGCGTCTTGGCAAGGTCGGGCAGGAGCAGGCCCATGCGCGCTCGTCCATGACCGGGCGCGTGACCGACGCCTACACCAACATCACCACCGTCAAGCTGTTCTCGCACACGCGCCGCGAAGCCCATTTCGCCCGAGCGGCCATGGAGGATTTCAAGGACACCGGTTTTCGCCAGATGCGGCTGGTGAGCCAGTTCGAGATCGTCAACCAGACGCTCGTGGTGGCGCTGATCGCGGCGGCGGGCGGTTATGCGCTGTGGCTCTGGCGGGCGGGCGAAGTCGGCACCGGCGCGGTGGCGGCCGTGACGGCCATGGCCCTGCGGGTCAACGGCATGTCGCACTGGATCATGTGGCAAATGGCTTCGTTGTTCGAGAACATCGGTACTGTGCAGGACGGCATGGCCACCCTCACGCGCGTGGCAAAGGTGCAGGACGCACCCGGCGCGCCCGCGCTCCATGTCACGCGCGGCGAGGTGGAATTCGACAACGTCAGCTTCAACTACAACGGCGAACGCCAGGTGATCGACGGCCTGAGCCTGAAGGTGCGCCCCGGCGAGAAGATCGGCCTGGTCGGCCGCTCGGGCGCCGGCAAATCGACGCTGATCAACCTGCTGCTGCGCTTCTACGACGTCGACAGCGGCCACATCCGCATCGACGGCCAGGACATCGCCCAGGTGACGCAGGACAGCCTGCGCAGCGCGATCGGCATGGTCACGCAGGACACATCGCTGCTGCATCGGTCCATCCGCGACAACATCGCCTACGGCCGGCCGGACGCCACCGACGCGGAGATCCGCAACGCCGCCATCCACGCGCAGGCCGAGGAGTTCATCCGCCAGCTCAGCGACCCGCACGGCCGGACGGGTTACGACACTCTGGTCGGCGAGCGCGGTGTGAAGCTCTCGGGCGGCCAGCGCCAACGCATCGCCATCGCGCGCGTCATGCTGAAGAACGCGCCGATCCTGCTGCTCGACGAAGCCACCAGCGCGCTGGATTCGGAAGTCGAGGCCGCCATCCAGGAAAGCCTGGACGCGATGATGGAGGGCAAGACGGTGATCGCCATCGCGCACCGGCTGTCGACCATCGCTGCCATGGACAGGCTGATCGTCATGGACCAGGGGCGCATCATCGAAGAGGGCACGCACGCTGCCCTGCTGGCCCGGAACGGCACCTACGCGCGGCTCTGGCGCCACCAGAGCGGCGGCTTCCTCGGCGAGGAGCAGGATGAGATGTCCGACGCCATCCAGTAGCGCGCGGCCAATATGACGGCGGCGAGCCGGGCCAAGCGGCAGCGGCCATGAAAAAAGCCACCGGATAGCGGTATCCGGTGGCCTCAAGAATACGCTTTGAACGGGGAAGTTCAGCGCGTTTGAAGCATAGGCAATGGCCCTCACCCGCGCCAATACCTAGGATTGGGTAATTTGGAAAAAACCCTGCCTGCGCAGCGGTTTTGCGCCACACATCGGTCCGTGTGTGTGCCTTCGGCGCAACGCCGCCACCCCACGTGGATATCCACCCCGGCGACCGGGTGCCGCAGTCCCGCCACAGTCCGGTTGCGATATAATGAAAACGATTCGCATTTACGTGGCTCTCGCAGCTGCCTTCCAGTTATCACGTTAACGATACGCACGATGCGGCTTTCCGAGCTCTCCCGCCGGGCGACGGCGGTGGTGGATCACGTTGAAGACCGTGAGCCCGCCGATCCCATCAGCCAACGCCTGCGCGAACTCGGCTTCGTGACGGGCGAACCGGTGCGCGTGGTGGCCGTGGGACCGTTCGGCGGCGACCCGCTGGTCGTGCAGGTCGGCTTCACGCGTTTTGCGCTGCGCCGCCAGGAGGCCGATCGCGTGCGCCTGCGCACCGAGGCCGCCGCGCAGCCCGCCACCCCATCGATCACCGCCGCCGAGACGGCGCCGCCCGCCAAGGTGCGCGAGGCGGCCTGAGCCGCCCACGACTGGCCGCGCCCGCCGCCGGCTTATCCGGCTTCATGCAGATGCACGCTTCCTCCTCCTCTTCTTCCTCGACCGCATTGCGCGTTGCGCTGGTGGGCAACCCGAATTGCGGCAAGACCGCGCTGTTCAACCTGCTGACGGGCAGCCGCCAGAAGGTGGCCAACTACGCGGGCGTGACGGTCGAGCGAAAGGAAGGCCGCTTCACCGCGCCCTCGGGCAGGCACGTGCAGATTCTCGATCTGCCGGGGGCCTACAGCCTGGTCGCCACCAGCCCGGATGAGGCCATCACGCGCGACATCTGTCTGGGCACGTTCCGCGGTGAAGCGCGCCCCGATCTGCTGGTCTGCGTGGTCGACGCCACGAACCTCCGTCTGCACCTGCGCTTCGTGCTGGAACTGCAGCGCCTTGGCCTGCCGATGGTGCTGGCCCTGAACATGGTGGATGCGGCGGAGCGCCGCGGCATCCGCATCGACCGCGCCAGGCTGGAAGCGGCGCTCGGTGTGCCCGTCGTGCAGACGGTGGCCATCAAGCGCAATGGCGCGGCCGAACTCGTCGCGCACATCGATCAGGAGCAGTTGCCGGCGGCGCCGGTGGGGCTGCCCGCCGACGCCGACCCGCACGTCGAGGTCAAGCGCCTGCTGGACGCCGCCGTCAGCATGCCGCGCAGCACGGCCGAGCTGGACGACCGGCTCGACCGCATCGTGCTGCATCCGGTGCTGGGCCTGGCGCTGCTCGCCGTGCTGATGTTCCTCATGTTCCAGGCGGTGTTCTCGTGGGCACAACCGCTCATGGAAGGCATCCAGCGCGCGGTGGAAGCCGTGGGCGCGTGGGTCGGCACGGTCATGCCAGACGGCATGCTCAAGAGCCTGCTCGTCGACGGCATCATCGCCGGCACGGGCAGCGTGCTGGTATTCCTGCCGCAGATCCTGATCCTGTTCCTCTTCATCCTGTCGCTCGAGGAATCGGGCTACCTGCCGCGGGCTGCATTTCTGCTCGATCGGCTGATGGCGGGCGCGGGATTGTCGGGCCGGTCGTTCATTCCCCTGCTCTCGAGCTTTGCATGCGCGATCCCGGGGGTGATGGCGACACGGACGATACAGGACCCGCGCGACCGTCTGGTGACGATCCTCGTCGCGCCACTGATGACGTGCTCGGCCCGGCTGCCGGTGTATGCACTGCTGATTGGCGCGTTCATTCCGGTGCGCCAGGTGTGGGGCGTGTTCAACCTGCAGGGGCTGGTGCTGTTCGGGCTGTACATGGCCGGCATCGTCTCGGCGCTGATCGTCGCCTACGTGCTGAAGTACCTCAAGCGCGACCGCAGCGAGCATCCGCTCATTCTTGAGCTGCCGTCCTACCGGCTGCCCAGCGTGCGCAACCTGGCGGTGGGGCTGATCGAGCGTGCGCGCATCTTCCTGCGCCGCATCGGCACGGTCATCCTCAAGATGATGGTGCTGCTGTGGTTCCTGTCCACGTTCCCGTCGCCGCCGGCCGGCGCAACGGGTCCGGCCATCGACTACAGCTTTGCCGGCTACATCGGCCGCGCGATGGAAGTCGTGTTCGCGCCGATCGGCTTTACGTGGGAGATGTGCATCGCGCTCATTCCCGGCATGGCCGCGCGCGAAGTTGCCGTGAGCGCCCTGGCGACGGTGTACTCGCTGTCGGCCACGCACGAAGATGCGGCCGCGCAGCTGGCCCCGGTCATCGCGCAGCAATGGTCGCTGGCCACGGCGCTGGCGTTCCTCGCGTGGTTCGTCTACGCGCCGCAGTGCATCTCGACGCTGGCCACCATCCGCCGCGAGACCAACTCCTGGAAGGTGATGGCGGGCACGGCGGGCTATCTGTTTGCGCTGGCCTATCTGGCCGCGTTTGCCACCTACCAGATCGCACGGGTGCTGACATGAGCGTGTATCACGTGGTCGAAACCGGCGTCGTCGCCACCGTCGTGGCGCTCAGTGCGCTGTCATTGACGGGCCGATATGCGGCGGACATGCGTGCCCGCACGATGGCGCGTATGGCTGGCTGGTGTGACCGTCCGTCGAGGCCGGCATGGATGCGTGCGTTCGGCCAGCGCTTGCTGACCCCCGGCGAGGCACCATCGTGCCATTCGGACCCGCTCTCGGGCAGCGCGTGCGGCAGTGGCTGCAGCGGCTGTGCCTCGGGCGAATCATCATCGCATGCCACCGTCGAACAGCCGATCCGCTTCGTACGCCGCAAATAGCTGGCGTCGACGCCACATCACAACACAACGGGCCCGAATCACGCGGGCCCGTTGTGTTTTTGGAAAGCGCAGGCGTAGACTGGTCCAAACCTGAACGGGGGACGCGTCATGACCGAAGAACTGCTGGTCCAGTTGATTGCGGAAGTCGAGAAGGAAGACCCGGTGGATTTTGCCAACCTGCCCTTCGACGAGCAGATGTTGCGCAACCTGGTCTGCAAGCTGGTGTCGCGCCAGCTGACGCAAATGGAAGATGCCCACTTCAGCCAGGACGAGGTGATCGTCTCGCTCACGGCCAGCATCGCCAAGCTTGTGCTGGAAAACCTCGTGTTGAATGCGCGCCTGCTGGCACAGCAGGGTCACACCGAGACCGCGCGCGAACTGCTCGACCGGATCGCCCGGCAGGCAAGGGGATAGCGGTTCAGCGCGCGACGTTGTACTGCGTGCGCGCCCGCATCAGCAAGCGCTTGGCAACGGACAGGCCGCGGATAGCCGCTTCATCGTCGTCGGTGCGGACATCGAACTCGGCGCTCCAGTTGCAGCCGGTATGGTCGGGGCGATGGATGCACATCGCGCGCAACTCGCATTGCGCGCATTCCGGATGTTGCTGAACGCAGCGGGCCAGCAAGGTCTTGAGTTCGTCTTCGGACTTCAAACGGCGTCGCATCGGCATCTCCTGGGTAACACGGTCTGTTGGAACCGCTGCCGCCAGATGAGTTTCGCCACGATCGCCCCGATGATGTTTCAGGGCGTTACCGCGTCACATCAGTGTGAAGTGCCTGCCGGCGGCTGGCAGGCCGGACACACGCCATACAGCGCCAGCGCGTGGTCGCGCAGCACGAAGCCGCGCTCGTTGGCGACGCGCTCTTGCCGGGCCTCGATGGCATCGTCGTGAAACTCCTCGACACGGCCGCACGACATGCAGATGAGGTGGTCGTGATGCGCGCCCTCATTGACTTCGTAGACCGCATGACCCGCCTCGAACGTGTGGCGCAGCAGCACGCCGGCATCCACCAGCTGGTTGAGCACGCGATACACGGTCGAGATACCGATGTCGAGCTCCGATGTGAGCAACTGGCGGTAGACATCTTCCGCGCTCAGGTGGCGGCCGTGCTCCGTACCGGCAGCGAGGATTTCCAGGATCTTGACGCGCGGCGACGTGGCTTTGAGCCCGGCCCGGCGCAGGTCGGTCGAGTTTGGCATGGCGTTGGGGGCGTGAATGAGGTACGACCGAGGGGGCGGTACTGCAGGCAGAACCAGAAACGGCGGGATCGCAATCCTTCACGCGCAGTCGCTGCGTTCTGAAAAAAAACGGCATGGCTGGCAGCCCGGGAAAGACGCAGTCGGGAAAGCGGGGTCTGAGTGCTTTCCCGACTGTCGGGCGGCTTGCTACGGCCAAACGCTCTGTGTGTCAGAGCGGTCCCCACAAAAGATCGGTTGCCGGGTGCGCCCACCTGATGGAGCACGGCGCACGCGGCGGAATTCGGCTCGACGCGCCGTGCGATGGAGAGGCCGTAGAGACGTTTCCACCGACTGCAGCGCCGTCGATGGACACACTATAAATGCGAATGATTCGCATTTCAAGAATTTCTTGGTGGCCGCGGAAGACCATGCGCCGGGTGGGGTCACCCGGTCGCGCGCAAGTTACACCGGCCCGATTGCGCGGGCATAGCCTGTCGGCGAGAAGCGCAGCGTGGTGGCCATCGACACGACGATGACGCCGATCAGCAGCAGCCACGGCGTCTGGAAGCTTCCCGTAGCCGCGCGCAGCCAGCCGACGACGTAAGGAATGATGCCCGTGATGATGAAGCCGATGCCCTGCACGAACGCGGCGAGGTAGCCGGCGGCACGCGCGTCGGGCAGATGATCGAGCGTGAGCGCCAGGCACAGCGAGAACATCGAGCCCAGCCCGCCCCCGATGAGCGCCACCCACAGCGTGGTCCCCGCCGTTGGAGCGAGCAGCAAGCCCAGCATCCCCCCAAGTTGCAGGACCAGCATCGCCAACAGCCACGGGCGGCGGTCTGGCCAGCGCCGCGCCAGCACCGGCGCCGTGAAGGCACCCAACACCCGGAACATCGTCATCACGCCGATCAGGCCGCCGGCATCCTGCGCGCTCCAGCCCAGTTGACGATAGAACATCGGCAGCCACGCGATCATGCTGGTGTAGCCGCCGTTGGTCACGCCAAAGTAGACGGCCAGCAGCCATGCGCGGCGATTGCCGAAGAAGTTCAGCACCGGCCCGCGCTGCACGGCGGCAGCTGCCTCGCGGGGCCGCGCCGTCGTCCACAGCATCAAGGCGGCCAGCGCAGGCACGGCCCACACCCCCAAACCGACGTGCCAGTCGGCAAGGTGGGCGATGCGCGGGCTCAGCGTGGCGGCAAGACCGCCGCCGGCCATCAGCGACGCGGAATACAAACCCAGCGCCATCGGCACGCGCCGCGGGAACCATCGTTTGACGATGCCGGGCACGAGGGCCTGCACGATGGCGACGCCGGTGCCGGCCAGCGCTGCGCTGGCGATCAGCGACAGGCCATCACCCGCCCACAGGCGCCACGCGCATGCGCCTGCAATGGCGAGCAGGCTGCATGCCACGCCGCGATGTTCGGGCAGCCAGCGCGCGAGCCACGGCAGGAACAACGCCACGCTGCCCATGCACAGCACCGGGATCACGGTCAGCAGCGACGCACCCTGCAGGCCGAGGCCCGTGCCTGAGCGAATCTCCGCCAGCAGCGGCCCGATGGTCGTGAGGATCGGCCGCAGGTTCAGCCCGAGCGCAATCACCACCGCCATGCCGATCCATCCGGCATCGGCCCACGCGGATGGCGCGGCCGATGCGGCCGAGGCCGCGCCCCGTACGGCCGCGTCACTCATGCCTGGCGCGCCTGCCACGCGTCGTAAAGCCCGTGCTCACCCGCAGGTTTCAGCGGGCGCAACTGCAGCTCGCCTGCTTCCGGGGCACGGCGGATCTCGGCGTACATGGCGGCGGTCGACATGCCGAACGCCTCGCCGTCTTCGTTCGAGTACGCAAAGTACGCCGCGCGGATACCGCAGCGGTGCATGGCCGCAAAGCACATCGGGCACGGATGGCCGCTTGCGTACATCACCGCGCCAGTCAGGTCGGACGTGGCCAGCGCGTGGCTGCCCTGGCGAATCGCCTGCATTTCGGCATGCGCGGTTGGGTCGTTGGTCGTGTGCACCTCGTTGACGGCGCGCGCGACGATCTCGCCGTTGCGTACCAGCACCGCGCCAAACGGCAGGCCACCTTCGTTGACGTTGGCGCGGGCCAGCGCGACGGCCTCGCGCATGTGTTGTTCATGGGTCATGGGTTTCTCCAAAAAGTCATCGGGCGCTGGCAGGGACCAGCATGTCGGCGATCGCCTTCTGGCCGCGCGCGCGTGCATGCTCCAGGGGGTCACGCCCCGGCCGTCGGCAAGGTTGACGTTGGCGCCGCGCTCGAACAGCAGACGCACGATTTGCTGATGACGCGGGCCGCCGTCGCCGAACAGGATGGCTTCGAGCAGGCCCGTCCAGCCAAGGTTGTCGACGTGGTTCACGTCGATGCCGGCGTCGAGCAGCGCCCTGACGACCGCCACGTGGCCGCGCTCGCACGCCGGGATCAGTGCGGTGCCGCCGTAGCGGTTGGTGCTCTTGAGGTTGGCGCCGTGTGCGAGCGTCATGCGCAGGATGTCGAGCCGCCCTTCCGCGCCAGCCAGCAAATAGGCGCTATCGAGCCGCGTGTTCTGCGCGTTGACGTTGGCGCCGGCGTCGATCAGCACGCGCGCCGTGTCGACGTGGTTGCCTTGCGTGGCCAGCAGCAGCGTGTTGCCGCCACCGTCGCGCACGTCCACGGGCACGCCCTGCTTCAATTGCTCGAGCACCTTGGCAGTGTCGCCCTGTGCCGCGGCCTTGAGCAGCCATGCGGGCTCGCCGGCTGCCGCGCCGCCTGCGGCCGCGCCCCATGCGCAAGCCAGGACGATCCATCGCTTCCAGACATGCAACGCCATGCTGCAGCCTCGCGCATGTAGTCAACAAGCGGACGATTATGGTTGCGCCCCTACATATGTTCAAATTAAATAGTTGAATCGCACCCAGTGGGTTTCCAAATGATCGATCTGGTCTTGCTGCGCAGCTTTGTCACCGTGGTGGATACGGGCAACTTCACGCGCGCAGCCGAACACCTGCACCTGACGCAGTCGACCGTCAGCCAGCAGATCCTGCGGCTCGAGCAGCAACTGGACTGCCGCCTGCTGGACCGCAGCCAACGCCAGGTGCTGCCCACGGAAGAGGGCGACCGCCTGCTCGGCTACGCCCGGCGGCTGCTGCGGCTGGCCGACGAAGCCAGTGAGGCGCTGAGCCCCGAGCACACCGAGGGGGTGCTGCGCCTGGGCGTGCCGGAAGACCTCGGCAGCGGTGCGTTGATGCCGCTGATTGCCAGCTTTGCGCGCGAACGCCCGCGGCTGCGCCTCGAAGTGGAAAGCGGCCTCTCGCATCACCTGCTGCGCCAGTACCGCAATGGCGATCTGGACTTGCTGCTCGTCAAGCAATGGGGCACCGACAGCGACTGCCATGCACGCTGGGCCGAGCCGATCTGCTGGATTGACAGCGCCGAGCGGCCGCACATGCTGCTGCCCGGGCCATCGCAACCGTCGCTGCCGCTGGTGGCGTTTCCGGTAGGCGCGCTGTATCGGCAGGAGATGCTGCACGCGCTGGAATCGATCGGGCAGGCGTGGCGCATCACGTATTCGAGCCCGAGCCTGGCAAGCCTGTGCGCGGCCGTCAGCGCGGGCCTGGGCGTAAGCCTGCTGCCGGCCAGCTGCGTGCAGCCCGGGCACCGCGTGCTCGGTGCGGCGGATGGCTTTCCGGAAATCGGCGGGCTGGAACTTGCGCTGTTTGCGCGGCCCGACCTCGACAGCGCGGGCCGCGTGCTGCGCGATCGCCTGGTCGACATGTGCAGCGCACGCGCACAGGCGTTGCTCTGCGCCGCAGGCTGAACGCCAAAGAAAAAGCCGGACCCGCTTGTCGCAAGGTCCGGCTTCGTACGGCTTGGGCGCAGGCTTATGCCGCCTCGGCCAGCGGCACGCGGATGAGGTGGTCGAATGCCGACAGCGCGGCCTTCGCACCATCGCCGGTGGCGATGATGATCTGCTTGTACGGCGTCGTGGTCGCATCGCCTGCGGCAAACACGCCTTCCGCGCTGGTCTGGCCGCGCGCATCGACGACGATCTCGCCAAAGCGGTTGCGCTCCACCGCGCCATCCAGCCATTCGGTGTTGGGCACCAGGCCGATCTGCACGAACACGCCTTCGAGCGCGATCTCATGCTCGGCGCCGTCCACGCGGCTCTTGTAACGCAGGCCGTTGACCTTCTGGCCGTCACCCGTGATCTCGGTGGTCTGCGCGTTGGTGACGATGGTCGCGTTCGGCAGGCTTTGCAGCTTGCGCACCAGCACGGCGTCCGCCTTCAGCTCGCCGGCAAACTCGAGCAGCGTGACGTGGCTGACCAGGCCGGCCAGGTCGATGGCCGCCTCCACGCCGGAGTTACCGCCGCCGATGACGGCCACGCGCTTGCCCTTGAACAGCGGGCCATCGCAGTGTGGGCAGTACGCCACGCCCTTGTTCTTGTATTCCTGCTCGCCCGGCACGTTGACGTTGCGCCAGCGCGCGCCGGTCGACAGGATGACCGAACGGCCCTTGAGCACCGCACCGTTGGCCAGCGTCACCTTGGCAAAGCCGCCCGGCTTGTCCGCAGGGGTCAGCTTGACCGCGCGTTGTGCGTTCATGATGTCGACCTCGTACTGACGCACGTGCTGCTCCAGCGCGGCGGCAAACTTCGGCCCTTCGGTCTCCTGCACGGAGATGAAGTTCTCGATGCCCAGCGTGTCGAGCACCTGGCCGCCAAAGCGCTCGGCCACCACACCGGTGCGCACGCCCTTGCGCGCCGCATACACGGCCGCAGCGGCACCGGCCGGGCCACCGCCGACGATCAGCACGTCAAACGCTTCCTTGGCAGCCAGCTTCTCAGCGTCACGCGCGGCGGCGCCGGTGTCGATCTTGGCCAGGATCTCTTCCACGCCCATGCGGCCCGTGCCGAACATCTCGCCGTTCAGGAACACGGTCGGCACGGCCATGATCTGGCGCGCCTCGATCTCGCCCTGATACAGCGCGCCGTCGATGGCGACGTGCTGGATGCGCGGGTTGATGACCGACATCACGTTCAGCGCCTGGACCACGTCCGGGCAGTTCTGGCACGTGAGCGACATGTACGTCTCGAAGCGGAAATCGCCTTCGATGTTGCGGATCTGCTCGATGACGTCGGCATCGAGCTTGGGCGCATAGCCTCCCACCTGCAGCAGCGCCAGCACGAGCGAGGTGAACTCGTGGCCAGTCGGCACGGCCGCAAAGCGCACGCTCACGTCGGCGCCGGTGCGGCGGATCAGGAACGACGGCGCGCGCTCGGCGGCATCGCGTTGTTCGGTGAGCGAGATCATGCCGGACTGCTCGGCCACGTCGCGCAGCAGCTCCATCATGTCGCGGGAGCCCTCGCTGTCATCGACGTTGGCGACCAGCTCAATGGGCTGCACGAGGCGTTCGAGGTAGGCCTTCAGTTGGGCCTTGACATCAGCATCCAGCATGACGACTTCCTTTTTGTTCGTTGAATCCGTGACAGGGCGCGGCACATGCCTGCGCCCTTAAGCAAACGGCCGGCAGAGCCGGCCGTTTTTTCTGCTGCATTCCTGCAGCAAACAGCCTCACAACTCAGATCTTGCCGACCAGGTCCAGCGACGGCTTGATCGTCTTCGCGCCTTCGTTCCACTTGGCCGGGCACACTTCGCCCGGGTGGCTGGCGACGAACTGGGCAGCCTTGAGCTTGCGCAGGGTTTCCTTCACGTCGCGGGCGATGGCGTTGTCATGCACTTCCATCGTCTTGATCACGCCTTGCGGGTCGATCACGAAGGTGCCGCGCAGGGCCAGGCCTTCTTCGGGGATGTGCACGCCGAAGGCGTTGGTCAGTTGGTGCGTCGGGTCGCCCACCAGCGGGAACTGAGCCTTACCCACGGCCGGCGAGGTTTCGTGCCACACCTTGTGCGAGAAATGCGTGTCGGTCGTCACGATGTAGACCTCGGCGCCGGCCTTCTGGAACTCGGCGTAGTTGTCGGCGGCGTCTTCCACTTCGGTCGGGCAGTTGAAGGTGAATGCGGCCGGCATGAAGATCAGCACGGACCACTTGCCCTTGAGCGACTCTTCCGTGACTTCGATGAACTTGCCGTTGTGGAACGCTTGGGCCTTGAACGGTTGGACTTGAGTATTGATCAGCGACATAGTGGTTTCAGTAGGTTGCTTGGTTGACAACGGGAGTGATCGTATCGCCGTTCCGTCAATTGCACAAGTTGATTGATCTTATTTTTCTGATTGTTTTTTTCTATCAAAAGACAACCGTGGCACCCGGACTCGTTGGCCCTCCGCGCCCAAGCGCGGTTGCCATGGCATGGAGGAAATTACACAACGCATACCCAGGTTGCACACGCTGCACGTGCCGGCTCCGCGGCACGTTTCATGCAGCCGCAAGGCGCCGCGCGGAGCGGATCGCAGCCTTGTCAGCGTCTGTCTGACTGGCATAGGTCTTGCGCGAAGGGGGAGATCGCAAACCTCCGTCACGCACCGGAGCCGTGCCATTGCTCATGCAGTTGGCCGATCCGGCGATGGCGGTTCCCCCGGGAGCATGACCTTGTCGCTGAACGTCCTTTTTGTCGCTTCGGAAGCTGTGCCGCTGGCCAAGACCGGCGGGCTTGCAGATATGGTCGGCGCATGCGCCGTCGCGCTGCGCCGGGCCGGTCTGCAGGTGACCGCGATGCTGCCGGGCTATCCCAACGCCATCGCCCAACTGCAGCAACCCCGCACGCTATGTGAATGGACCGACCTGCCCGGGGGGCCCGCGCGGCTGCTCAGCGGGCACGTGGGTCCGCATGCGATTCCGGTGCTGCTGTTCGATGCGCCGGCGCTGTTCGGGCGGCTGGGCAATCCGTATCTGGACCACCACGGCGAGCCGTACGACGACAACGCCTTGCGCTTTGCTGCATTCAGCCATGCAGCAGCGCGGGTGGCCGCGGGCGTGCAGGGCGCGGGGCGCTTCGACGTCGTGCAGGCGCACGACTGGCATACCGGGCTCGTGCCGCTGCTCGTCAAGCGCGCGGGCGCGCGGGCCAGGACGGTCTTTACCGTGCACAACCTGGCCTTCCAGGGCAATTTCCCGATGAGCGTGGTGCCGCAGATCGGCGTGCCGGCCGATGCGGCGCACGAGGCCGAGTTCTGGGGACAGTTCAGCTTCCTGAAGGCGGGCCTGCTGTGGGCCGACCGCATCACCACCGTAAGCCACGCCTATGCGCGCGAAATCCTGACCGAGGCGGCCGGCTGCGGCATGGAAGACCTGCTGCGCGCGCGCCAGCAAGACCTCGTCGCCATCCTCAACGGCATCGACAACGAGGTGTGGAACCCGTCGAAGGACCCCCTGCTGCCGCAGCCGTTCGCGGCATCGAACCTCACCGGCAAGCACACCGCCAAGCGCGTGCTGCAGCAGCGCTTCGGCTTGCCGGAGGATGCGCAGGCGCCCCTGCTCGCCGTGGGCAGCCGCCTGACGCATCAGAAGATGGCCGATGTGACGCTCCAGGCGTTGCCGCAGCTGCTCGAATCGAACCCGCGCCTGCAGGTGGCGGTGCTCGGCTGCGGCGAACACCAGTACGAGAGCGGCATGGCCGAACTCGCGGCACGCTACCCGCGCCAGATGGCCGCGAAGATCGGCTACACCGAGGCCCATGCCCACCTGCTGCACGCGGGCGCCGACATCCTGCTGCACGGCAGCCGCTTCGAGCCATGCGGCCTGACGCCGCTGTACTCCATGCGCTACGGCACGGTGCCGGTGGCCTCCCGCGTGGGCGGCCTGATCGACACCATCACAGACCTTGGGTCGCCGGAGGCGGCGCTGCATGGCGCCACGGGTTTCCTGTTCGACGGCGAGACGGCCGACGCGATGGTGGCGGCGGTGGACCGTGCGCTGCGCGTCTTCGCACAACCGCAAGCGTGGCGCGTCCTGCAATACAACGGCATGACGACTGACTTCGGCTGGTCGCAGCCCGCGCGCGAGTACGTCGCGCTGTATCGCACGCTGGCGCCCGCGGCCACGCCCATGCCGTCGGTGGCGCTGGCGCAGGCCCCCGCCACGCCGGAGCCGCTGCCGACCCATCGCGCCGATGCGCCCGCGCGCGCGCCGGCACGGCGGCGTTCGACGGGCTTGTCCGATGAGGTCCGCGCCCACGCGGTGGCACGCGCAGCCAGCACCGAAAAGATTCGCGCCTGATCGTATCGGCGCCCCGCCCCGGTTTCACGCATGCCCCAGACCAAGAAGCCCAACACCACCGCACCACGCAAGAACACCGCAGCGCTCAAGGCTGCCAAGCCCCCGGGCAGCGAAGCCCGGGCGGTGGCCCGGACGGCGGACCGGCCTCGCACCGCCCCGCTTTACGCGCCTGCCATCTGCTATCTGCATCCGCTGCAGCTGCGGCGGCTGGACCGCTGGGAAGGCGTGCTCGACCGCATTGCGTCGCTGGGGTTCGACCACGTGTTGATGGCCCCGCCGTTCCAGACCGGCGCGGCGGGCAACGTGTTCGTCACGCGTGACCACGCGCAGTTGCATGACGCGCTGGGCGGCGGCCCGGCCGATGCCGCACTGGCGACGCTGGCGCAGGCGTGCCGCGCGCGCGGCCTGACGCTGCTGCTCGATCTCGTGATCGACCGTGTGGCGACCGATGCGCCCTTGCGCGCCGACCACCCCGACTGGTTCGCCAGCCACGCAGAAGACGGCGACGCGCTGGACCCGCGCCTGCCGCCCTCGCACCTCGAGGTGGCCTGCTTCCGCCACGACAACCCGCACTGCGGCGACGCCATCCTCGCGTGGTGGACGCAACAGCTGCGTGCGTGGGCCGCGCTCGGCATCGGCGGCTTCCGCTGCGAAGCACCGGCGCGCCTGCCCGCCGAGCGATGGCAGGCGCTGATAGCCGACACCCGTGCCGCGGCCCCGCCAGACCCAGGCCTGCGCTTCCTGGCCTGGACGCCCGGCATGGACGCCGCAGCCGTTGACGCCTTGGCCGGTGCCGGCTTTGACGCCACGTTTTCGTCGCTGCGCTGGTGGGATTTCCGCGCCAGCTGGATGGTGGAAGAACACGCACGGCTGGCGGCCGTGGCACCGCCCATCGCCACCGTGGAAGCGCCGTTCGGCACGCGCTACGGCCAGGCATTCGGCGACGCGATGGTGCGCGAACGCGCGTATCGCCGCATCCTGCATGTGGCCGACACGCTCGATGCGGGCTGGCTGATGCCGCTCGGCTTCGAGCGCGGCGCGCTGCTGCCCATGCTGGCCGACCGCGGCGATCCGTCCGATCAGCAATGGATCGACGCGCACGCTGCCTTCGACCTGAGCGATGCCGTGCGCGACGTCAATGCGACCATCCGTGCGGCGCGGGATGCCGGCACCGTGGCGCCGCACGCCGAGCTGCGCATGCTCACCGGGCCCGATGCGCCGGCCACGGCCATGCTGCGTGCCGACGGGCCCGACCTGCGCGCCGGCGATGCAGCCACCCTCGTCGTCATCAACCCCGACCTGCACATAGGCGTCTCGGTGCACGCAGACCACTTCCTGCCCGGCGTGGCAGGCGGTTTCACCCGTGGCGTGGCGCTGGACCTGCTCACCGAACCCATCGGCAGTTGCGACGACGCACTGCGCCCGAAGGCCCGGCCCCTGGCCGAGATCGACCTGCTGCCCGGCGACGTGCAGGTCTGGCGTGTGTTCCGCAGCGCGCCCGTACGGCATCCGGCGGCAGAGAAGACCGCGAAGCGCGCGCGCACGAAAGGCGACGATGCAAAGGCACCGGTCAACGCTGCCATTGCGGCGCCGCGCATCGGGATCGAACACGTGCAGCCGGCCGTCGACGATGGCCGCTTTGCCGTCAAGCGCCTGGTGGGCGATGACATCGTCGTCGAAGCCGATGTGCTGATGGACGGACACGACCAGCTCGCGGTGCAGCTGCTGTGGCGCGCGCAGGATGAAGACTCCTGGCAGCAGGTGCCGATGGTGCCGCTTGGCAATGACCGCTGGCGCGGCGTGTTCCGGCCCGAACGGCTGGGGCGGCACGTGTATGCGGTGGCTGCGTGGCGCGATGCGTTCGGTACGTACCGGTCGGAGCTCGAGAAGAAGCACGCGGCCGGGGTAGACGTCACGCTGGAGCTGGAAGAAGGCGCGCGGCTCGTCGCGCAGGCGGCCGAGCATGCGCCCGCCGATGCGCCCGCCGGGGCGCTGCACAAGCTGGCGCAACTGCTCGCAGATGCCGATCCGGCGCATCGCCTCAAGCTGCTGCTGGATCCGCCCACCGCACACGTGATGGCACAGGCCTCGCACTATCGGCCGTTCTACGTGGAGACCGCGCCGTACCCGCTCGAGGTCGAACGCGGCGGCGCTGCGTTTGCGAGCTGGTACGAACTCTTTCCGCGTTCCGCCTCGGGCGACGAGCACCGGCACGGCACCTTCGACGACGTCATCCGCCGGCTCGGCGCCATTCGCGGCATGGGCTTCGACGTGCTGTACTTCCCGCCCATCCACCCGATCGGCCGCACCAACCGCAAGGGCCGCAACAACAGCCTCCAGGCCGCGCCGGACGACCCGGGCAGCCCGTACGCCATCGGCGCGGAGGAAGGCGGACACGATGCCATCCATCCGCAGCTCGGCACGCTGGAAGACTTCCGCCGCCTGCGCGACGCTGCCCGTGAGAAGGGCCTGGAACTGGCGCTGGACTTCGCCATTCAATGCTCGCCCGATCACCCGTGGCTGCGCGAACACCCGGGCTGGTTTGCGTGGCGGCCCGACGGCAGCATCAAGTACGCAGAGAACCCACCCAAGAAATACGAAGACATCGTCAACGTCGACTTCTACGCGAATGACGCCAAACCCGCGCTGTGGCTGGCGTTGCGCGACGTGGTGATGTTCTGGGCCGACGAAGGCATCCGCCTGTTCCGCGTCGACAACCCGCACACCAAGCCGCTGCCGTTCTGGGAATGGATGATCGGCGAGGTGCGCGCGCGATACCCCGACGCGGTGTTCCTCTCCGAGGCCTTTACGCGGCCGAAGGTGATGTACCGCCTCGCCAAGGTCGGGTTTTCGCAGTCGTACACGTACTTCACGTGGCGGCACACCAAGCAGGAGTTCATCGATTACCTGACCGAACTCACGCGCACGCCGGTGCGGGAATATTTCCGCCCCCATTTCTTCGTCAACACACCGGACATCAACCCGGTGTTCCTGCAGACCTCCGGCCGGCCGGGCTTCCTCATTCGTGCCGCGCTGGCGGCCACGCTGTCTGGCCTCTGGGGCGTCTACAACGGCTTCGAGCTGTGCGAGGGGCGCGCGATACCGGGCAAGGAGGAATACCTCGACTCCGAGAAGTATCAGCTGCGCGCGTGGGACCACAACCGCCCCGGCAACATCGTCAAGGAGATCGCGCTGCTCAACCGCATCCGCCGCGCCAACCCGGCCCTGCACTCGCACCTGGGCGTGACGTTCCAGCCGGCATCGGGCGAGCACATCCTGTTCTTCAGCAAATCGACGCCGCCCGTGCTGCCGACCAACCCGGCGGAACTCGCCAATGCGTTGCAGCATGGGCAGCAGGACCGCTTTGGCGACAACACGCTGTTCGTGGCCATCAACCTCGACCCGCACCACGCGCATGAGTCCGACATCGAACTGCCGCTGTGGCAATGGGGCCTGCCCGATCACGGCGCCCTGATGGCCGAGAACCTCGTCACCGGCCACCGCACGGTGTGGCGCGGCAAGTGGCAGCACATCCGCCTGGAGCCCGAGCAGCCGTTTGCGATCTGGCGCGTACGTCCGGCACTGCCCTCGGAGGAACAACCGTCATGACGCGCAACCCGACCGCGCTGCTGGTGGACGATCCGCTCTGGTACAAGGACGCCGTCATCTATCAACTGCACGTCAAGTCGTTCTGCGATTCGAACAACGATGGCGTGGGCGACTTCCCCGGCCTGATCTCCAAGCTCGACTACATTGCCGAGCTTGGCGTGGACGTGATCTGGCTGCTGCCGTTCTACCCATCGCCGCGCCGCGACGACGGCTACGACATTGCGGAATACCGCGGCGTGCATCCGGACTACGGCACGATGGCCGACGTGCGGCGCTTCATTGCCGAGGCGCATGCGCGCGGCTTGCGGGTCATCACCGAACTCGTCATCAACCACACGTCGGACCAGCACCCGTGGTTCCAGCGCGCGCGACGCGCCAAGCCGGGCTCGGCGCTGCGCGATTTCTACGTCTGGTCGGACAACGACAAGAAGTACGCCGGCACGCGCATCATCTTCATCGACACCGAGCCGTCCAACTGGACGTGGGATCCGGTGGCCAATGCGTACTACTGGCACCGCTTCTATTCGCACCAGCCCGATCTCAACTTCGACAACCCGCGCGTGCTCAAGGCC
Source organism: Ralstonia sp. RL (assembly GCF_001683835.1). NCBI lineage: Bacteria > Pseudomonadati > Pseudomonadota > Betaproteobacteria > Burkholderiales > Burkholderiaceae > Ralstonia > Ralstonia sp. RL. Next base: position 21,643 of record NZ_LWRX01000169.1, read on the forward strand.
GTGCTGGGGGTGATGAAGTTCTGGCTGAACCTCGGTGTGGACGGCCTGCGGCTGGATGCGGTGCCCTACCTCGTCGAGCGCGAAGGCACGTCCAACGAGAACCTGCCCGAGACACACGCCGTGCTGCGCAAGATCCGCGCGGCAATGGATGCGGAATTCAAGAACCGCCTGCTGCTGGCCGAAGCCAACCAGTGGCCGGAAGACACGCAGGAGTACTTCGGCAACGGCGACGAATGCCACATGGCGTTCCACTTCCCGCTGATGCCGCGCATGTACATGGCGATCGCGCGTGAAGACCGCTTCCCGATCACCGACATCATGCGGCAGACGCCCGAGGTGCCGCCCAACTGCCAGTGGGCGATCTTCCTGCGCAACCACGACGAGCTCACGCTCGAGATGGTGACCGACGCCGAGCGCGACTACCTGTGGGAGGTCTACGCCAGCGACCGCCGCGCGCGCCTGAACCTCGGCATCCGCCGGCGCCTCGCGCCGCTGCTCGAGCGCGACCGCCGCCGCGTGGAGCTGATGAACAGCCTGCTGTTCTCGATGCCCGGCACGCCCGTCATGTACTACGGCGACGAGATCGGCATGGGCGACAACATCCACCTGGGCGACCGCGACGGCGTGCGCACGCCCATGCAGTGGTCGCCCGACCGCAACGGCGGTTTCTCGCGCGCCGACCCCGAGCAGCTCGTGCTGCCGGCCATCATGGGCTCGCTGTACGGCTATGAATCGGTGAACGTGGAAGCGCAGAGCCGCGATGCGCATTCGCTGCTGAACTGGACACGCCGGCTGCTCGCCACGCGCAAGCGGCATCGCGTGTTCGGGCGCGGCTCGATCCAGTTCCTGCAGCCGGCCAACCGGAAGGTGCTGGCGTATATCCGCGCGCTCGAAGGGGAGGCGCCGATCCTGTGCGTGGCGAACCTGTCGCGCGCTTCACAAGCGGTGGAGCTCGATCTTTCGGCATTTGCGCAGCGCGTGCCGGTAGAGCTGATCGGCGGCACGGCGTTCCCGCCGATCGGGCAACTGTCGTACCTGCTCACGCTTCCGCCGTATGCGTTCTACTGGCTGGAGCTGCGCGAGAACGAGCCCGGCCCCACATGGGCGCAACCGGCCGCCGAGCAGTTGCCCGAGTTCACCACGCTGGTGTTGCGCGCGGGGCTGGATACGCTGGCCGACACGCGCCAGCGAGAAGCACACCGCCAGCTGATCGAGCGCGAGATCCTGCCGACGTACCTGCCCAAGCGCCGCTGGTTTGCCGCCAAGGACAGCGTGCTGCGCAGTGCAAAGTTCGCGTGGGGTGCGACGGTGCCGGTCGATGCAGCGTCCACGAACCGTCCGCTGGCCGGCGCGACACGGCCCGAGGTGTTCTTCAACGAAGTGGCCGTCACGCTGGGCGGGCCCGACGGCTCGGAGCGCGTCGAGCGCTACCTGCTGCCGCTGTCGATCGCCTGGGAATCGGCCACGCTGCCCGCGCTGCCGATCCAGCTTGCGCTTGCGCGCGTGCGGCGCGGCCGCCATGTCGGCTACCTGACCGACGCCTTCACCACCGAGACGTTCGCGCGAGCGCTGCTGACCAACCTCGTGCGCGGCACCACGCTCGAAGCCAACGACGGCGCGGTGCGCTTCGAGCCGGAGCCGAACATCGCCGAGCTGGACCAGCCGCCCGAAAGCACCGAGACCGGCGCGACGCCACTCGCGGCGCTGCCGCTGTCGCCGGATGCGCCCATCCATTGGCTGGCTGCCGAGCAGTCGAACAGCTCGCTGGTGATCGGCGAATCGGTGATCGTCAAGCTGATCCGCCGCATCGCCCCGGGCGTGCACCCCGAGGTCGAGATGACGCGGCACCTCACGCGCGTCGGTTACGCCAACACGGCGGCGCTGATCGGCGAAATCGCGCACGTGAGCGCCGACGGAGAGCGCGCCACGCTGGCCGTCATGCAGAGCTTCGTCCCGAACCAGGGCGACGCCTGGACGTGGGCGCTCGACTACCTGCGGCGCACCATCGACGAGTTGGCGGTCGTCACGGAAGGCGTGACGCGGGGCGACGGCGAATCCTCTCCGGTGGCCGTGACGGAAGCGCGCACCGACACCGACGAGGCGCTGGCCGGATACGTCGCTTTCATGGGCACGATCGGCACGCGACTGGGCGAGCTGCATGCCGCTCTCGCCGCCCCCACTGAAGATCCGAACTTCGGGGCGCGCCTTGCCGACCCCGACGACGCCAACTACTGGACGGCCCGCGTGCACGAGCACCTGACGCGGGCGCTGGACCACCTGGCGGCGTGGCAGCAACAGAACGCGCCGCATGCAGACGTGCAATGGCTGCTGTCTGAACGGCAGGCGCTGCTGGACGCCGCCAGCGAGCGCGCGCAGGCGGGCATCGGCGCCAGGCTGTCGCGCATCCACGGAGATTTCCACCTGGGTCAGGTGCTCGTCGCGCAGGGCGACGCCTTCCTGATCGACTTTGAGGGCGAGCCGTCGCGCCCGGTGGAAGAGCGCCGCCGCAAGACCAGCCCGCTGCGTGACGTGGCCGGCCTCATGCGTTCGCTCGACTACGTGGTCGGCGCCATGCGGCAAGGCCCCGAGCACGTGGCGGGGCCCGCACAGGAACGGCGCGACCACCTGCTCGAGCTGTTCCGCTCCGCGTCTACCGAGCGCTTTCTGGAAGCCTATGCGGCGGCCATCCGCGGGCCCGACCTGAACACCCTCCACGCGCCCGTGGTGGACCTCGATCTGCTCGACCTGTTCCTGCTGGAAAAGGCCGCGTACGAGGTGAACTACGAAGCGGCCAACCGGCCGGCCTGGCTACCGATTCCGCTCGCCGGCCTCACGCGCGTGGCACGCCGCCTGCTGCATGCCGAACCACCCCAACCTGCTGCGGAAGACTCGACCGGAGGCCCACCGTGACCGCGCTGGACTTTGCCAACCCGCCCAAGGCGGCCGCGCCCGAGCCGGCCGTCGTGCTGCCGCCCGGCGTCGACCAGGCGCAGGTGGACGCGCTCACGCACGGCCGCCTGGGCGATCCGTTCTCCGTCCTGGGGCCGCATCGCGTGGACGGCAGCGAGGGCCCGCGGTGGGTCGTGCGCGCCTTCTACCCCGGCGCGCGCCGCGTGCAGACCATCGATTCACGCGGCCAGACGATCACCGAGATGACACAGGTCGGGCGCACGGGCCTCTTCCACGGGCCGATGCAGGCCGATGCACAGGACGTGTACGGCCACCCCGAGGCCTATCGGCTGCGCATCATCTGGCCCGCCGGCACCGGCCACGAGGCCGTGCAGGAGACCGAAGACCCGTATGCCTTCGGCCTGCTGCTCGGCGACGACGACCTGCGGCAGATCAACGAGGGCACGCACTGGCGCCTCGCCGACTGCCTGGGCGCACACGCGGTGAAGATGGACGGCATGACGGGCGTGCGCTTTGCCGTGTGGGCCCCCAACGCGCAACGCGTGTCCGTGGTGGGCGACTTCAACCAGTGGGACGGCCGCCGCCACCCGATGCGGCTGCGCCACGAGGCCGGCGTGTGGGAGCTGTTCCTGCCCAGCGGCCTTGGTATCGGCCCCGGTGCGCGCTACAAGTTCGAGCTGATCGGCGCCGACGGCCACCTCGTGGTCAAGGCAGACCCCGTTGCGCGCCAGACCGAGCCGCCGCCGGCCACGGCGTCCGTGGTGGCGGACCCGTCGGCATTCCGCTGGGGCGACGATGCATGGATGCAGACGCGCGCCGAGCGCCAGCAGCCCGAGGCGCCCATCGCCATCTACGAGGTGCACGCCGGTTCCTGGCTGCGTGACCTGGAAGACGGCCGCCGCAGCCTGCACTGGGACGAACTGGCCGATCGGCTGATCCCGTACGTAAGCGCCCTCGGCTTCACGCACATCGAACTGCTGCCGGTGGCCGAGCACCCTTTTGGCGGCAGCTGGGGCTACCAGCCGCTCGGGCTCTTTGCGCCATCTGCCCGCTTCGGCGCGCCGGAGGCGTTCGCGCGCTTCGTGGATCGATGCCATCAGGCCAACCTCGGCGTCATCGTCGACTGGGTGCCCGCGCACTTCCCCACCGACTCGCATGGCCTTGCCCGCTTTGACGGCACCGCCCTCTACGAGCACCAGGACCCGCGCGAAGGGTTTCACCAGGACTGGAACACGCTCATCTACAACTTCGGCCGCAATGAAGTGCGCGGCTTCCTGATCGCCAGCGCGCTCGAGTGGCTGGAGCGCTTCCACATCGACGGCCTGCGCGTGGATGCCGTGGCGTCGATGCTGTATCGCGACTACTCCCGCCGCGCCGGCGAATGGGTACCCAACCGCTACGGCGGCCGCGAAAACCTCGAAGCCGTGGCCTTCCTGCAGCAGATGAACACGCTGGTGCACGAACGCTGCCCCGGCGCCATCACGATCGCGGAGGAATCCACCGCGTGGCCCGGCGTGACCGCGCCCGTCGAGTTCAACGGCCTGGGCTTCGACTACAAGTGGAACATGGGCTGGATGCACGACACGCTGCACTACATGCAGCGCGACCCGGTGTACCGCCAGCACCATCACGACGGCATGACGTTCGGGCTCGTCTATGCATTCTCCGAACGTTTCATCCTGCCGATCTCGCACGACGAGGTCGTCCACGGCAAGGGTTCGCTGCTGGGCAAGATGCCCGGCGACGAATGGCAGCGCCTGGCCAACCTGCGCGCCTACCTCGCCTTCATGTGGATGCACCCCGGCAAGAAGCTGCTGTTCATGGGATGCGAGTTTGGGCAGGTGGGCGAATGGAATCACGATGCCTCGCCCGAATGGCACCTGCTGGACGACCCGAGACACCGCGGCGTACAGCGGCTCGTGCACGACCTCAACGCGCTGTACCGCAGCGAACCTTCACTGCATGCGCGCGACTGCGCGCCGGAGGGCTTCAACTGGGTGATCGGCGATGACCGCACCAACAGCGTGTTCGCGTTCCTGCGGCTGGACGGCGATGGGCGGCCGATGCTGGTGGTGGCCAACATGACGCCCGTGCCGCGCGAAGGCTACCGGATCGGCGTGCCGCCGGCAGACGGCGCCGTGCAGTGGCGCGAGGTGCTGAACACCGATGCCGCCGTGTATGGCGGAAGCGACCTCGGGAATGGCGGCGCGGTGGATGTGGACCATGTCCGGTCGCATGGGCAGGGGCAGTCGCTGGTGTTGAGGTTGCCGCCGTTGGGGGTCGTGGTGTTTAAGGTTTGAGGTTTTCGGGTTGTTGGTTTTGGTCGGGGTTGGGGGTTTTTGTTGTTGGGGCATTTCTGTTTCACCCCCTGCCGCGGCTGACTCACTGTCTTTGTCTTGCCAAAGAGAAGCAGGTCGGCCACAGCAGGGGACGATACGAGGCATGCACCACAAGCACCCGCCCCGGCAAGGCGAGAACCAAGGGACGCACCACAAAAAAAATAGCTCCACTCCACCAGAGCAATCCAAAGGGGACAAAACCACCAGGCAAAAAACAACGCCTCACGCACTCAACCAATGCTCCGCCTACCAAGCACGCTAGCCCCCGGCAAACCCTTCCCCTTAGGCGCCCACTGGGATGGCCTTGGCATCAACTTCGCTGTCTTCTCGGCCAATGCGAGCAAGATCGAACTCTGTCTGTTCGACCCCACCGGCCGCAAGGAGCTGACCCGCTTCGCCCTGCCCGAATGCACGGACGAGGTCTGGCACGGCTATCTGCCCGGCGTGGAGGCCGGTCTCGTCTACGGCTACCGCGCCTATGGCCCCTGGGAGCCGCATCACGGCCATCGCTTCAATCCGCACAAGCTGCTGCTCGATCCGTACGCGCGCCGGCTGGTGGGCGGCTTGCGCTGGTCCGATGCGCTCTTCGGCTATCGGCTGAACTCCAACCGCGGCGATCTCTCTTTCGACCGCCGCGACAGCGCACCCGCCATGCCCAAGGCCGTGGTGACCGACGAATCGTTCAACTGGGGCAACGACGTGCGGCCGAACACGCCGTGGTCGCGCACGATCATCTACGAAGCGCACGTGCGCGGGGTGTCGATGCTGCGCGACGACCTGCTGCCGCCCGAGCGCGGCACCTTCAGTGCGCTGGGCGACAGCGTGTTCATCGAGCATCTGCAGAAGCTCGGCGTGACGGCCATCGAGCTGCTGCCCATCCATGCGTTCCTGCAGGACCAGTTCCTGGTGGAGCGCGGGCTGCGCAACTACTGGGGCTACAACACGCTGAGCTTCTTCGCGCCCGAGCCGGCCTACCTGTCGACGCCGTCGCTGCACGAGCTGAAGGTGGCGATCCGGCGGCTGCATGCGGCGGGTATCGAGGTGTTTCTCGACGTGGTCTACAACCACACCTGCGAGGGCAACGAGCTGGGGCCGACGCTGTCGTTCCGCGGGCTCGACAACGCGAGCTATTACCGCCTCGTGCCCGGCCAGGAGCGCTACTACATCAACGACACCGGCTGCGGCAATACGCTGAACCTGTCGCACCCGCGCGTGCTGCAGATGGTGATGGACTCGCTGCGCTACTGGGTCAACGCGTTCCACGTGGATGGCTTCCGCTTCGACCTCGGCGTCACGCTCGGGCGCGAGGGCAGCGGGTTCGACCCGGGCGCGGGCTTCTTCGATGCCATCCGCCAGGACCCGGTGCTGTCGACGGTCAAGCTCATTGCCGAGCCGTGGGACGTGGGCCCCGACGGCTACCAGGTCGGCAACCATCCGCCGGGCTTTGCGGAGTGGAATGACCGCTTTCGCGACGGCATCCGCCGTTTCTGGCGCGGCGATTCCGGCCAGCGCCCAGATCTGGCCGCGCGCCTGACCGGCAGCGGCGACCTGTTCGACCGGCGGCACCGCAGGCCGTGGGCGTCGGTCAACTACGTCGCCTCGCACGACGGCTTCACGCTGCGCGACCTCGTCACCTATGCCGAAAAGCACAACGAGGCCAACGGCGAAGACAACCGCGACGGCCACAACGACAACTGCAGCGCCAACTGGGGCACCGAAGGCCCTACCGAGGACGCCGCCATCGTCGAGACGCGCGAACGCGTCATGCGCGCGATGCTCGCCACGGTGTTCTTCTCCAACGGCACGCCGATGCTGCTGGCAGGCGACGAATTCGGCCGCACGCAGGCGGGCAACAACAACGCGTATTGCCAGGACAACCCCGTGTCGTGGCTCGACTGGTCATTGCTGCAGACAGACGCGGGGCAGGCGCTGGCGCGCTATACCGCGCGGCTGATCGCGCTGCGCAAGGCCAGCCCCGCCCTGCGCTGGCCCCACTATGTGCACGGCAACACCGAGATCCTGCCCGGCGTGCAGGACATCGCCTGGTTCGACGAACGCGGCCAGATGCTCTCGCCCGAGGCCTGGAACGACAGCGAAGCCCGCGCACTGACGCTGCGCCGCGCCTGCATCGAAACCATCGACGGCCAAGGCGAGGAACAACGCCCGCACGTGGCGCTGCTGCTCATCAACGGCGCTGCCACCGACCTGACCTTCACGCTGCCGGAACCGGCCATGGACTGGCTGCTGGCCCTCGACAGCGCGGCGCCGGAGCGTGACGCCCGCCCGCACGCCGGCAGCACGCTGCAGGTGGCCGGGCGCAGCGTGGTGCTGCTGCTCGCCACGCAACTCGCCAGCATCGCGCAGATTGCCGGCCACCCCGAAGCCGACGCCCGTGGCGAAACCGTCGGGCATGTTCCCGAAGCCGGCAGCAGCGCACCGAGCGAAGCGCCGGCGCAGCCGGCCGAAGACGAGCGCACCACGCCCACCGCCGGCAACGCACCCACCGGAGACGCCGCACCATGAACGAACCTGCCCCGCGGTTTGCGCACGACATGCCGTTCGGCGCCGCCGTCCTGCCCGACGGCACCACGCGCTTCCGGCTCTGGGCGCCCGATGCGGCCAACGTGTGGATCGACGTCCAGAACATCGACGGCAACGTGGCCTTTCCCATGGAGGCCGAACCCGGCGGCTGGTATGCGGCCGTGGTGCCCGTGGGCGCCGGCACGTGCTACCACTATCGCGTCACCAACCGCGAGGGCGTGACGCTCTCGGTGCCCGACCCGGCCTCGCGCGCGCAGTGGCAGGATCTGCCCGGTCCCAGCCTCGTCGTCGATCCGCAAGGCTACCGCTGGCAGCACCCCGACTGGCAGGGCCGCCCGTGGCATGAAACGGTGCTGTATGAACTGCACGTCGGCGCGCTGGGCGGCTTCAACGGCGTGCGTGCGCGGCTGCCGGAACTTGCGCGACTGGGCATCACGGCCATCGAGCTGATGCCGGTGGCGGAGTTTCCCGGCGCGCGCAACTGGGGCTACGACGGCGTGCTGCCCTTCGCGCCGGAGGCCAGCTACGGCACGCCGGACGATCTCAGGGCACTGATCGATACCGCGCATGGGCTCGGCATGATGGTCTTCCTCGACGTGGTCTACAACCACTTCGGGCCCGACGGCAACTATCTGCACCACTACGCGCGGCGCTTCTTCCGCGACGACGTCCAGACCCCGTGGGGCGCGGCCATCGATTTCCGCGTGCCCGAGGTGCGCGAATTCTTCATCCAGAACGCGCTGATGTGGCTGATGGAGTATCGCTTCGACGGGCTGCGGCTCGATGCGGTGCACGCCATCACCGAGCGCGACTGGCTGGGCGAGCTGGCCGGCCGCGTCCGGACGGCGACGGAGCCCGGCCGCCATGTGCACCTGGTGCTCGAGAACGAGCACAATGCCGCCTCGCTGCTGCGCGATACCGAGCGCCACGGCGATTTCGAAGCGCAGTGGAACGACGACGGCCACAACGTGCTGCACGTGCTGCTCACCGGCGAGCGCGAAGCGTACTACGCCGCCTACGCCGACGCCCCCGCCCAGCATCTCGCACGCGTGCTGCAGGAAGGCTTCTGCTACCAGGGCGAGCCGTCGCCGATCCACGACAACGTGCCGCGCGGCGAGCCCAGCGCCCATCTGCCGCCCACGGCCTTCGTGCTGTTCCTGCAGAACCACGACCAGATCGGCAACCGCGCCTTCGGCGAGCGCCTGACCCACCTCGCCAACGCCGATGCCCTGCATGCGGCGCAGGTGTTGCTGCTGCTGTGTCCGCAGATCCCGATGCTGTTCATGGGCGAGGAATGGGGCAGCCTGTGCCCGTTCCTGTACTTCACCAGCCACCACGGCACCCTGGCCGAAGCGGTACGGGACGGACGCCGCCGCGAGTTCGCCAAGTTCGCCGCCTTTGCCGACCCGCAGCAGCGCGAGCGCATTCCGGACCCGAACGACGAGCGCACGTATCTTGCGTCGTGCCCCGGCAAGGCCGATGAGAGCCATCCCGAATCGCTGGGCTGGCTCAACCGTACGCGCCAGCTGCTGACGCTGCGCAACGGGCAGATCATTCCGCGCCTGCCCGGCACGCGCGCGCTCGATGCGGTGCCGCTGGGCAAGGCGGGCGCCATCGCACGGTGGCGCCTGGGCGACGGCAGCGTGCTGACAATCGTGCTGAACCTGGCCGACCAGGCCGTCGCCGTGCCGACGGTGCTGGCGGGCAACCCGGCCGATCTGCTGCATGAATCGCGCGAAGGCGCGGCCGCCGCCCTCGCCGGCCATCGCATGCCGGAACGCGCGTGCGTGGCCCTGCTGCAGGCACCGTCGCACAGCTGAACCTGTTCAACGCACCATGGATCGCACCCCCCACGCACCCCGTTCACCGTTCACGCCGCTGCAGCAGCTGGCCAGCGATGCCGGCCTGATGGTCGACTGGGAAGACGCGGCCAGCCGCCCGATGCGCGTGGCCGACGACGTGCTGCGCGCCGTGCTGCAGGCGCTGGGCCTGTCCGCCGGCACACCAGCCGAGGTGGAAGAGAGCCGCGCGCGCCTGCGCGCCGAGACGGACGCGTCCGCCATCCCGCCGCTCGTCACCGGCGTGGTGGGCCAGCCGATCGTTGTGCCCACGTCAGCCGCCCACGCGGCACGACTCGGTGGGCAGACATACCGCATCGATTTCGAGCACGAGGGCCGCACAGAAGGCAAGTTGGGCGTGAGCGCCGACACGCAGCACGCCACGCTGCGGATCGCGCCCGTGCAGGTGGCGGGGTACCACCGCCTGTGCATCGATACCGGGGCCGGCGCCGCCATGGAAGCGACGCTCGCCATTGCGCCGCCACGCTGCTACGGCGTCGCCGACGCGCTCGGGCAGCACGATCGGGCGGCAGACCGGCGGCTGTGGGGCGCCTCCGCCCAGCTCTATGGGCTGCGATGCGGCGGCGAACACGCGGCGTGCAGCGCAGGCCTGGGCGACTACACCGCTGCCGGCACGCTGGCGCGCCATCTCGCCCGGCATGGGGCGGATGCGCTGGCGCTCAGCCCGGTGCATGCGATGTTCACGGCCGACCCGCATCGCTACTCGCCGTATTCGCCGTCGAGCCGCCTGTTCCTGAACGCGTGGATGATCGACCCTGCCGCACTCTTTGGCGAGCAAGCCGTGCGCCAGACGGTGATCGACTGCAACCTCGTCGACGACTACGCCCGCCTGGAAGCCACCCCGCTCATCGACTGGCCGGCCAGCGGACACGCCCGCATGACGGTGCTGCGGGCATTGCATCGGCGCATGCGGCAGCCGGCGTCGGGCGACCATGCCGCACAGGCCCTGCTGGAGGACTACCGCGCGCACTGCGCCGCGGCCGGCCGCAGCCTGCTCGATCATGCGCACTTTGAAACGCTCCACGCGCACCTGGGCCCGGCGCACTGGAAGCAATGGCCCGTGCAATTCCAGCACCCGGCGTACCTGGCCGTCGAGTCGTTTGCGCGCCAGCACCAGGAAGCGGTGGATTTCCATCTCTTCCTGCAGTGGGCCGCGTCCCGGCAGCTGGCCGCGGCGCAGCGTGCCGCCGAAGAGGCCGGCATGGCCATTGGCCTGATCGCCGATCTGGCCGTAGGCACGGACAGCGCGGGCAGCCACGCGTGGGCCTGCCAGAAGGACTTGCTGATCGGCGTGACGGTTGGTGCGCCGCCGGACGTATTCAATGCGCACGGCCAGGGCTGGGGTCTGACCACGTTCAGCCCGCGCGCGATGCGCTCGCAGGGCTTTGCCGCGTTCATCGACATGCTGCGCGCGGTGATGGCCGTGCCCGGCGGTGTGCGCATCGACCACGTGCTCGGCCTCATGCGGCTGTGGGTGATTCCGGACGGCGCACGCCCGCTCGACGGCGTCTACCTGCGGTATCCGCTGCAAGACCTGCTGCGGCTCGTGGCGCTGGAATCGTGGCGCAACCGCTGCATCGTCATCGGCGAAGACCTGGGCACCGTCCCCGCCGGCCTGAGGGACCAGCTCGCCGACGAGGGCCTGCTCGGCATGCGCATCCTCTGGTTCGAGCGCGACTACACGCGCGAAGACGCACCCTTCCGCGCGCCGGGCACCTGGGCACCGGCATCGGTGGCGATGACGAGCACGCACGACCTTCCGCCGCTGGCCGGCTGGTGGGTCGGCAACGATCTGCGCTGGCAGGGCAAGCTCGGCCTGCTGCCGATCGGCATGAGCGAGCGCGAGGCGAAGGCGCGCCGCATGGAAGACCGCGCGGCGCTGGTGGCCGCGTTTGCGGAATACAACCGCGGGGCTTCCGCCGATGACCGCACGCCCGTGATCGAGGTGGCGCCCTTGCTCGCTGCGCTGGAACAGGCACGCGCGGCCGACGACGACACCGAGGCCGAAACGATCCTCCAGGCCACGGCGCAGGACTTCGTAACGGCCGCCGGCATCTTCACAAGCGCCGCGCCGACGCCGCTGGCCCTCGTTCCGCTGGAAGACCTGCTCGGCCTCGTCGAGCAGCCGAACCTGCCCAGCACGGTGGACACGCATCCCAACTGGCGCCGCCGCCTGCCCGGTCCGCTGGACGCACTGCTGGACGGGCCTGCCGTGCAGGCACGCATGTCGGCGCTGGCAACCGCACGCAACGAGACGCCATGACCACGCCCACCGCAGCGCCGACACCGCAAGCCTTCCCCCGCGCCACCGTGCGGTTGCAATTGCACCAGGGCTTCACGTTCGACGACGCGCGGGCACTGCTCGACGACTTTGCCGCGCTCGGCATCTCGCATCTGTACACGTCGCCCATCACCACCGCGCAGCCGGGCTCGATGCACGGCTACGACGTGACCGACCCGACGCGCGTGAACCCTGAACTCGGCGGTGAAGCCGCGCTCGAGCAACTGGTCGAGGCACTGCATGCGCGCGGCATGGGGCTGATCGTCGACATCGTGCCCAACCACATGGGCGTGGGCGGTGCGCACAACGCGTGGTGGCTCGACGTGCTCGAATCGGGGCCCGACAGCGCCTACGCCAACTTCTTCGATATCGACTGGCAACCCGCCAACCCGGCGCTGCGCAACAAGGTGCTCGCGCCCTTCCTCGGCGAGCCCTATGCCGATGCGCTTGCCGGCGGCCGGCTCACGCTCGAGTACGACCGCACCGCCGCGCGGCTGGCGGTGGCGTATTACGACCACCGGTTCCCGATCGCCCTGGATGATTACGCCGCGCTGCTGCGCACCGGCAACGCAGACACCGCCATGCACGCGGTGGCGGATCGCTTTGCCGCCGTCGGCACGCCGCGCTCCGTGCGCACGCGCCGCGAGCGCGCCGAAGAGGCCCGCGAAGCGCTGCGCCACCTTGCCGCCACCGAAGCCGGCGCCGCGCACATCGCCGAAGCGGTGCGCGCGATCAACGCACGGCCCGATCAGCTCGATGCGCTGATGGCGCGCCAGCACTGGCGCCTGAGCTACTGGCGCACCGCCAACGACGAGATCAACTGGCGCCGCTTCTTCGACATCAGCTCGCTGGCCGGCCTGCGCATGGAGCGCCCGGAGGTGTTCGAAGCCACGCATGCGCTGCTGTTCCGGCTCTATCGCCAGGGCTGGATCGACGGCGTGCGCATCGACCACGTGGACGGGCTGGCCGACCCGGCCGCCTATTGCCGGCAACTGCGCCGGCGCCTGGAGGCCGAACACGCCGCCCGCCCTGCCGACCGGCGCACGGGGCAGCCGTGGATCGTCGTCGAGAAGATCCTGGCGCACGACGAAGCCATGCGCACCGACTGGGGCGTGGACGGCACCAGCGGCTACGACTTCATGAACCAGGTCGGCGCGCTGCTGCACGACGCACGCGGCGAACATGCGCTGACCTTGGGCTGGCTCGAATGGATCGACGCACCGCCGTCGGAGGCGCCGTTCTCGGCCACGGCGCTGCGTGCGCGGCGGCAGATCCTGCACGAGCACTTTGCGGCGGAACTCGATGCCGCAGCCACCGCGCTGCACGCCGTGGCGCAGCAGCGGCGCGACAGCCACGACATCACGTGGCATGCGATCCGCCGCGCGCTGGCCGAGCTGGTCATCCATTTTCCGGTGTACCGCACGTATGCGCATGCGCAGGGGCGCGACGCGCAGGACACGGCCATCGTGCGCACCGCCATGGCCGGGGCCGCCGCGCGGCTGCGCCGCGTGGACCAGCCGGTGCTCGATTGGCTCGATGCCTGGCTCGGCGCGCAGCCGGCAGGGCCGGACCGGTTGCGGCAGCTGGCACTGAGGCGGTGCCAGCAGTTGTCATCGCCCGTGGCGGCCAAGGCGGTGGAGGACACGGCCTGCTACCGCTACGGGCGGCTGCTTTCCCGCAACGAGGTCGGCGCAGACCCCGGAGCATTCGCCATGAGCGCGGCTGCCTTCCACGCCGCCATGCAGGTGCGCGCCCACACCTGGCCGCGTGCGATGCTGACCACCGCCACGCATGACCACAAGCGCGGCGAAGACGTGCGGGCACGGCTGGCCGTGCTGTCGGAGCGGCCAGCGCAGTGGCTCGCCGCGGCGCGCCAGTGGCGCAGCGAACACGCGCGGTGGGTGCAGCCCTTGGCCAGCGGCCCGGCGCCTTCGCCCTCCGCGCAATGGATGCTGTACCAGACGCTGGTGGGCGTATGGCCCGCGGCATTGGACTGGCGCGACGCCGATGCCGTCCACACCCTGGCCGAGCGCGTCGCGCTCTGGCAGGAGAAGGCGCAACGCGAAGCCAAGCAGCGCACGGACTGGTTTGCCCCCGATGCCGAGTACGAGGCGGCCAGCCGCGCATTCGTCTTCACGCTGCTCACGGGCGAGGCCGCGGCCACGTTCCTGCCATCGCTCGCCGCGTTCGTGGAGAGCCTGGCGCCCGCCGCGGCCGTCAACGGGCTCGCCCAGACGCTGCTGCGCGCGACCGCGCCCGGCGTGCCCGACCTGTATCAGGGCGCCGACTTCTGGGACACGAGCCTCGTCGATCCCGACAACCGGCGGCCGGTGGATTATGCGGCGCGGCATCGCGCGTTGCGGGCGCTGCATGCGCATGCCGGACACAGCCTCGCCTCGCTGCTCGGCCACTGGACGGACGGCCGCATCAAGCAGGCCGTACTGGCCCGGGCCCTGGCGCTGCGCGCCGCCCTGCCTGCGGTGTTCAGCTCGGGCGACTACCAGCCGCTGGCCGTGACGGGCAGCGGCGCAGAGCACGTGCTGGCATTCGCGCGGCAGCATGAAGGGCAGGCGATCGTCGTGATCGTGCCCCTGCACGCGTCCGCGCTGCTGGGCCACGCCGCCACACCGGCCTTTCCCTCCGGCGCCTGGCGCGACACCACGGTCTGCCTGCCGGCGGCGCTCGCCCACGCCACCCTGCATAGCGCGTTCGACGGCCAGATCCTGCGCACGCCGCGCCTGGCGCTGGGACAGGTGCTGGCGCAGTTGCCGGTCGCCCTGCTGCACACCTGACGCACCACGCCTCTTCACGGGTTAACACCGACTGCGTCGGCCCTTCGCGCGTCTTACAATTCATCTATTCATATAGATGACTAGAGCAATGTGTGATGAGCACATCGCTTGCGTCGCCCGGAGGAGACCGCATGTTCGGCTGGTTCAAAGAAATTTCGAAAGGGGAAAAGCGCACCTTCTGGGCGTGCTTCGGCGGCTGGGCGCTCGATGCGCTGGACGTGCAGATGTTCAGCCTCGTCATCCCCACCATCATCGCGGCATGGCACATCGGCAAGGCGGAGGCCGGGCTGGTGTCGGGCGTCACGCTCGTCGCATCTGCACTGGGCGGCTGGATTGCCGGCGCGCTGACCGACCGCTTTGGGCGCGTGCGCACGCTGCAGATCACGGTGCTGTGGTTTTCCATTGCCACGTTTGCCTCGGCATTTGCACAGAACTTTGAGCAGTTCCTGGTGCTCAAGGCCCTGCAGGGCTTCGGCTTCGGCGGCGAATGGGCAGCGGGCGCCGTGCTGATGGCGGAGAGCATCCGCGCCAGCCATCGCGGCAAGGCCATGGGCACCGTACAGAGCGCGTGGGCCGTGGGCTGGGGCGGCGCCGTGCTGCTGTATGCGCTCACGTACTCGCTGGTGGAACCCGACCTTGCGTGGCGCGTGATGTTTGCGGCGGGCCTGCTGCCGGCGCTGCTCATCATCTACATCCGCCGCGGCGTGCAGGAGCCCGTGCCGGCCGTCAAGCCAAGCGCGAGTGCATCGGACATGCCGGTCTCGCGCTTTCCGCTGCTCGACATCTTCCGTCCGCAGGTGCTGCGCATGACGCTCATCGGCGGGCTGCTCGGCGTGGGCGCGCACGGCGGCTACTACGCGCTGATGACGTGGCTGCCGACGTACCTGAAGACCGAACGCCACCTGTCGGTGCTGGGCACCGGCGGCTACCTGGCGGTCATCATCTTTGCGTTCTGGTGCGGCTGCGTGGCCAGCGCGTGGCTGCTCGACGTCATCGGCCGGCGCGGCAACATCCTGCTGTTCTCGTGCTGCTGCGTGGTCACGGTGCTCGTGTACCTGCTCGTGCCGCTCTCCGATGGCGCCATGCTGGTGCTCGGCTTTCCGCTGGGCTTCTTCGCGGCGGGCATCCCGGCCAGCATGGGCGCGCTGTTCAACGAGCTGTATCCGCACGGTGTGCGCGGCACGGGCGTGGGCTTCTGCTACAACTTCGGCCGCGTCGTGTCGGCCGCGTTCCCGGTGCTGGTGGGCAAGATGAGCGCGTCGATGTCGCTGGGCACGGCCATCGGCATCGACGCAGCCATCGCGTACTCGATCGTCGCGCTGGCGGTGCTGATGCTGCCCGAAACACGCGGCCGCGACCTGGCCGCCGTGACCGCCTGATCCGTCCGTTCCGCTTTGCCATGACGACCCGCACAACACCACACCAGGAGACTCCATGCCATCGCGCCGCACCTTCAACACCGGGTTGCTCGCCATGCTAGGTTCCACTGCCCTTGCGGGCTGCGCAGGCACCGGCATGCGCGAGACCACGCGCATCACGGCCATCGACACACACGCGCACGTGTTCGAGCGCGGCCTGCCGCTGGCCAACGCGCGCCGCTATGCACCTGCGTATGACGCGCCGCTGTCGGCGTATCTTGCGCAGCTCGATGCGCACGGCGTGTCGCACGGTGTGCTGATCCAGCCCAGCTTCCTGGGCACCGACAACAGCTACATGCTGGCCGCCCTCAGGCAGGCCCCGCAGCGGCTGCGCGGCGTGGCGGTCATCGACCCGACCGCGCCTGACACCTTCCTCACGCAGCTGAACGCCGA
The DNA here is from genome assembly GCF_001683835.1 of Ralstonia sp. RL. Taxonomy (NCBI): domain Bacteria; kingdom Pseudomonadati; phylum Pseudomonadota; class Betaproteobacteria; order Burkholderiales; family Burkholderiaceae; genus Ralstonia; species Ralstonia sp. RL. The sequence goes on from NZ_LWRX01000169.1 coordinate 38,176, forward strand.
GGGCATCGTCGGCATCCGGCTGAACCTCATCGGCGCGCCGGACCCGCAGTTGAAATCGCCCGTGTGGCAGGCCGCGCTGGGCCGCCTGCACGCGCTCGGGTGGCACGTCGAACTGCACGTGGAAGCCCGCCGCCTGCCTGCGCTGCTGCAGCCGCTGCTGGAAGCGCAGGTCAATGTGGTGGTGGACCACTTCGGCCGGCCGGACCCCGCGCTCGGCGTGGACGACCCTGGCTTCGCGGCATTGCTCGCCGCCGGCCGCACGCGCCGCGTCTGGGTGAAGATTTCCGGCGCCTACCGGAACGGCGCCAACCCGCGCGGCGAGGCCATCGCACAAGCCGCCATGCCCCGCCTGAAAGACGCGCTGGGCCTGGACCGCCTCGTCTGGGGCAGCGACTGGCCGCACACGCAATTCGAATCGCAGATCGATTACGACAAGGCATGGGCCTTCGCCAGCGTGTTGCTGCCGAGCGCGGCGGACCGCCAACAGGTGTTGGTGGATACGCCGGCGCAGCTGTTCCGCTTCGCCTGAACCCGCGATACCGGCCTTCGCCAACCACGAATTTCGCCGCGCGGACCGCGCTCCTACACTGGCCGCTCCTCGTCCCCACCTCAAGAAAGGAGCCGCCATGCAGCAGCATCGACTCGTCGACCGGCAATTCGGCCAGGTCGCCCAGGCCTACTTCACCAGCGCCGTGCACGCACAGGGCGCCGACCTCGACGCGCTGGCCGCGCTGGCGCAGTCCATCCCGCAGGCCAAGGTGCTCGACCTCGGCTGCGGCGGCGGGCATGTGAGCTTCGCCATGGCACCGCACGTGGCCACGATGGTGGCGGTCGACCTGTCTGAAGCCATGCTGGCCGTGGTGGCCGCCGAAGCCGCACGCCGCGGCCTCCGGCAGTTGCACACGCAAGCCGCGCGCGCGGAGGCGCTGCCGTTCGACGATGCCGCCTTCGACATCGTCGCCACGCGTTTTTCTGCCCACCACTGGTACGACGTGCGCCGCGGGCTGGCCGAGGCGCGGCGCGTGCTCAAACCCGGCGGCAAGCTCGTCGTCGTCGATATCGTCGCGCCGGAGGTGCCGCTGCTCGACACGCTGCTGCAGACGGCGGAAGTGCTGCGCGATGCGTCGCACGTACGGGACTACCGCGTCTCGGAATGGCAGGCGATGCTGGCCGAAGCCGGCTTCCATCCGGGCACGCCGCGCACCTGGAAGCTGACGATGGCGTTCGACACCTGGATCGCGCGCATCCGCACGCCGCAGGTGCGCGCCGACGCCATCCGCCACCTGTTGGACCACGCCGCCGACGAGGCACGTGTCTACTTTGCCGTGGCGCCCGATCATTCGTTTGCGATTGACGCAATGATGATCGAGGCCACCTGAGCCGTCTCATCCTTTTTGCCCCCCCTCTTTGGAGGGAGTGCCGCGCGAAGCTCGCGGCGAAGCGCTTTTTCAGGTTTCGCTTAATCCTGAATGAAAAAGAAGTGAAATCGGAACATGTGTGGGCCAGGCGAGATTGCCCTTACCCTTGAAGGTCGTCCGCGCATCGTCGGCAATACCGCCATTGGCCGCGACCAGCTTCCGATTCCATGTACGCACTCCTTCCGGCATTCGTCTCGTCGCTGTTTCTGTTCTACGGCATCTATGTGCTCGGTACGCGCGGCCGCACGCGGGCGAGTCTGGCGTTTTTCGGCATGGCGGTGCTGACCAGCCTGTGGCAAGGCTTGTGGGCGTTTCTGTTTCAGACTGCCGATAGCAGCGTCGCGACCCTGCTCACAAAACTGGGGTGGGTCGCGATCCTGGTCGTGCCGACGGCGTTCTACCATTTCATCGCCGAAATCTCCGAACGCGCCGAAGAGCAGCGGTGGATCGTCGCCTCCTATGCGGTCGATGGCGTGCTGATCGTTTTGCTGCTCACCACGGATTGGGTGATTGCAGGCGTATGGCACTTTCCGTTTGGGTTCTACCCCAAGGCCGGTCCGCTCGAGGCAGTACACATCAGCCAGACCGTGCTGCTCGCGCTGCGCAGTGCATGGCTGCTGTATGCAGCACAACAGCACACCACAGCGGAAAAACGCAAACGATTGTGGGTCTGTTTGCTGGGCCTCGGTCTTTACACGCTTTCTGCCGCCGACTACGCGGTGAACTACGGCTTGATGTTCTACCCGCCGGGTGTACTGTTCATTGCCGCAAGCCTGGGCATCATTGCTGTTGGCGTGGTGAAGTTCGATCTGATGCACCCGTACGCGTTGGCGGCCACGGTAGCGCATGAAGTGCGCACGCCTTTGACGACAATCCGCTTGCAAGCGAGTGAGATCGCCCGCGCGTGGCCTGAGCTGTTCCACGGCTACCAGCTCGCCGTGCACCATGGCCTGTGCAGCGACCGCGAGCCGCTGTCTCCGGCGGTACTGGAACGTGTTTCCAAGCTGGCACAGGCCATCAGCGCGGAGGTGTCGAGCGCCCACAGCGTCATCGAGATGGCATTGGCTTCCGTCACGCTGGAGCGTCTGGACCGGCGTACCTTCAGCGCTCACTCGCTGCGGGAGTGCGTCACCATGGCACTGGAACAGTACCCGTTTCGCCCCGGTGAACGGGAGCGGATCAAAGTCAGCGAGTTTGATCCGAACTGGCGATTCATCGGCTCGGAAACGCTGCTCATGTACGTGCTGTTCAACCTGATCAAGAACGCGCTGCACGCCATCCAGCTCGCACGCAAGGGCCAGATCGTCATCTCCGCGCGGGACGATGGGGACGCTTACGTGCTGGAGGTCCGGGACGACGCAACCGGAATTCCACCAAGGGTGTTGCGCCGCATCTTCGATCCGTTCTTCTCCACCAAGCATCACGGCAAGGGCGCAGGTGTGGGGCTGACCTTCTGCCGCCGCGTCATGCATGCATTTGGCGGCCATATTGAATGTGAGTCCGTGGTTGGGGAATACACGCTGTTCTCCATGCGGTTTCCCCAACCGTCAGTGCATTAGCGCAATTTACGCGACAACGGGCGTGCGCGGCCTCAGTTCATACTCCTTGGCGCGCTCCATGATGTGTGTTGGCAGCCGCTGAATCGTGCGATCCGCACCTGCAATCACAATCTGCTGATAACCCAGCGACACCAGTTGCCCTGCCGACTCGAACCGGAAAAGCAGATAGGCCGAGCACGGCCGGACCTGGAACGTATTCAGGTAGCAATCGATGCGCTGGAACGGGAATGTCTCTTCAACGAACTCCTGGTGCGCTCGCTTGGTAATGAAGATGACGTTCCCTCCCACGAGGTTTGCATCGACACACTCGTAAAACCATCGTTCGCGCGCCACGCCCTGCCACTCGAAATACCGGGCAAAGTACGTGTTTGCGAAGGCGTTGGAATCCTTCAAATACACATCGAACGTGTGGTGAAACGTCAGGTCGGCCGAGAATGCGGCAGATTGCGTGCCCGCGCGCATGTACTGGGAAATCACCGACTCAATCGGATTGCCTGCTGGCATTTGTGTACTCCATGAACGGAAAGCTGCTGGCGGCAGCCGCGCATGTGAAGTCAATCCCTCACATGCATCCATTCTTCCGATGCCAGCATCACTCCGTCACGATCCGATGCAATCGCCTTCCCGGCCTCGTCATTCCCCCCCTGCCACGCTGCGCAGCCCCACCCCTGCCACATCGAGCCGGAACGCATTCCGCCCGCCGCGCTTGGCTGCGTACAGCGCCGCGTCTGCCCGCTCGAACAGCCCATCGAGGCGCTCGGCGTCGGGCGTGAGCGTCACCGCGCCGGCTGACAGCGTCACGTACGGCGCAACCGGCGATGCGGCATGCGGCTGCGCCTGCTCCGCGACCTTTGCGACGGCGCGGGCCACCGCCTGGCGCGCCTCGTCCCGCGTCAGGTCGAAGAGCATGGCGACAAACTCCTCGCCGCCCACGCGCGCGATGAAATCGTCGGGGTGGCGGCACGCCTTGCCAAGCACGTCGGCCACCATGCGCAGGCACTCGTCGCCCTGCAGGTGGCCGTAGGTGTCGTTGTATTGCTTGAAGCAGTCGATGTCGAAGAGCGCCAGCGTGACCGAGCGGCGATCGCGGCGCGCATGTTCGAGCAGGCGCGGGGCCTGCGTCTCGAAGAAGCGGCGGTTGTGCAGATGCGTCAGCGCATCGCGGTTGACGTCGTTCTCGAGCACGCTCAGCTTGGCCTGCGTGCGCTGCAGTTCGCCGCGCAGAGCGTCCTGCGCGCTGGCCATGCCGGCACGCTGCAGTTGTTCGGCCGTCACGTCGCGCAGCAGCAGGAAAACGCCGACGCGCCTGCCCCGCGCGTCGCTCAGGCCATCCAGGGTGATCTCCAGCGTGCGGCCCGCGTCCGGCAGCCAGACCTGGTGACGGTTGGGCACGCGCGTGCGATCGAACTCACGCAGCAGCGCGGGGGTCTCCAGCTCCGCCGGCGGCATCGCGTATAGCCGCGCCGTGGGCAACAGGTGCCGTGCGGCGGCGTTCATGCTGGCGATCGTGCCGTCTGGCGCGAGGACGAGACAGCCATCGCGCATGGCGTCGAGGATCTTGCCGCGCGCATAGGCAGCGGTATCTCGCAGGCGCGGCAGCAGCACCAGGCCGCCCACGAGCGCCGCGCTGGCGGCAAAGGTGGCGGGCGTGAGGTCGCCGCCCAGGGCAACCGTCCAGCGCTGCAGGTAGGCCAGATGCGCAACGAGCGGCAGCAACTGCCCGATCACGAGCGCAAGGCGCACACGCGTGCCGGATGCCCCATGCAGCACCGTCGCGGTGGCGCCGGCAGGAAGCGTCAGCAGCACGAGGCTGGCCGCGAGCAGCGCATAGTTGTACGCCGTGGCGATCCAGAACATCGGCCCATGGTCGAACACGGCGCGCTGCACACCGCCCATGACGACGAACCGCGCATCGAGCCACACGAGGTGGTGCAGCTCATTGGTCGCCACCAGCCCCATGAAGCCGGCGCCTACCAGCAGCGCCAGCACCGAGCCCGCGCGCACGAGCGGCAAGGCGTTCAGTTCTGGCCGCGTCAGCCCGATCACCATGCGCAGCCACGCCGCCGGCACGATCATGATGCCGAGGTAGGCCACCTTGGCCCAGCCCACGCGCGCGGGCATGTCCAACGTGACGACTTCCATGAGCCGTGCGCCGCTCCATAGCGCGGTGCCGAGGACGAGCAGCATGAACGAGGCAACCTCGGCGTCGTCGCGGCGTGACCATGACAGGCCGATCAGCGCGATCGAGACGAGGGCAGCACAAGCCAGTGCGGCGATCAGCATGATCCGCACTCCCCGCGCCCACGGCGATACCGGCGGTAGGCCCGGCCAGCCGGTCGATCCACGTTGCACTCCCCGTTCGGTGTTGTTCTTTTCCCAGGGAATCGATGGCGAAACAGCATCGCCAGATGCCCTGTCAAGCATTATCGGCGGCAAATGTAAAAACTGAAGGGCCAGCCGCATCCCCAGACGCCGCCGTGGTTCACCGCGCATATCGATCTGCCAACGAATTCGTTTGCACGGCCGGGCGTCGGCCCTACGCTTGGACCCCTCAAAATCTTCAGGGGAGTTGTCATGCAGGCAGGCTTTTCAGGGCGGCTGTTGTTGCGGGGACTGACGCGCGCATCCCGGCAGGCGGTGGGCATGGTGATCGGGGCGGCGCTGGCGGTCGCGGTACTGCACGCGCCGGCCGCCCGCGCCGACCGGCTGGACGACATCCGACGCGCGGGCGTGCTGCGCGTGGGCGTGTTCGATGCCAACCCGCCCTTCGGCTATGCCGACGCCAGGACTGGCCAGCCCGTCGGCCTCGATGTCGATTACGCGCAGGAGATCGCCAGGAAGCTGGGCGTGAAGCTGGAACTGCGCGCCACCAACCCGGCCAACCGCGTACCGCTGCTCACCTCGGGCAAGGTCGACATCGTGGCGGCCAACTTCACCATTACGGACGAGCGCAAGAAGCAGATCGATTTCAGCACGCCGTACTTCGCCAGCGGCCTGCAGTTCATCGCGAGGAAGGGTTTCCTCAAGCAACCGGAGGACCTGAAGAAAGACGGCATCCGCCTGGGCGTCGACAAGGGCACCACGCAGGAGACCACGCTGCGCGACGGCTATCCGAACGCCCGCGTGATCGCGTATGACGATTCGCCGCTCGCGCTCACCGCGCTGCGCAGCGGCGCCATCCAGGCGTTTGCGCAGGACGGTGCGAAGCTCGGCGCGCTGCTCGCGACGCTGCCCAACCGCAACGAACTCGAGATCTCGCCGTTCGTGCTGACACGCGAGTACATGGGCATCGGCATTCCCAAAGGCGAAGCGCGGCTGACCGCCACCATCGACCAGATCCTGCTCGGCCTCGAGAAGGACGGCACCGCCGCCCGCATCTACGACCGCTGGTTCGGCCCGAAGAGCGCGGCACCGCTTGCGCGCGACTTCGTCATCGGCAGTACGAAGTGAGCTTGAGCCTGCCAGCCTTCCTCCAGCCCCTGCCGCCGCGTTATCTCGGCTGGATGCTGGAGGGCTTTGGCATGACGCTGCTGGTGTCGGCGGCCGCCATCGCGGGGGGATTGATCATCGGCCTGCTGCTGACGGGGCTGCGGGCCAGCACCCTGCCGTGGCTGCATCTGCCGGCACGCGCGCTGGTGGCCTTCGTGCGCAAGACGCCGCTGCTGGTGCAGTTGTTCTTCTGGTATTTCGGAGCCGCGCAGCTGCTCGGCGAGCACGTGATCGGCGCCATCACGGGCTGGAACGGGATCGCGCTGGGCAATTGGCGGCTGCCTGCGCCATCGTTTGAATTCCTGGCGGCGGCGTTCGGCATTGCGCTGTATGCGGGCGCATTCTTCTCGGAGGAGTTGCGCGCCGGCCTGCGCGCCGTGCCGCAGGGGCAGCGGGAGGCCGCCCTGTCGCTCGGCTTTACGCCGCGCGCCGCCTTCCTGCGCGTGGTGCTGCCGCAGGCGTTGCGCGTGTCGGCCCTGCCGCTGCTCGGGCAGTGCGCCAACACCATCAAGAACACGTCGCTGGCCATGGGCATCGGACTGGCGGAGCTTTCGTACAGCGCGCGGCAGGTGGAAACCGACACGCTGCTCGCGTTCCAGGCCTTTGCCGTGGCGACGGTGCTGTATGCCGCCGCGATCCTGCTGCTGCAATGGGCGGCGCCGATGCTGCTGCACCGACTCGGATGGGCGCGTGCCTCGGCAACGCCGGCCGGCGCCCCCGCATGACGATCGACGCCGTGCTGCTGCACCTGCGCTACCTGCTGGTGGGCCCGTACCCGAACGGGACACTCGCGGGCGCCGCACTCACCCTCTGGATGGCCTTGTGGGCCTGCCTGGCCGCCACGGCGGCAGGCGTGGGCGCCGCGCTGCTGCTGGACCGGCTCGATGCCGCCCCCGGCCTCGCCTGGCTGGCGCGCCTGCTGCGCGGTCTGCTGGCAACGCTGCGCGCCGTTCCGGTGCTCATGCTGATGTTCTGGGCGTACTTCCTGATCCCGATGGCGCTGGGTGTGGCGGTGCCTGAGACCGCCACGGTGGTCACCGCACTCGCCGCCGTGGGCGCGGCCTACATTGCACAAAGCATGGCAGCCGGGCTGCACGCCGTCGGCACGGGACAGCGCAACGCGGCGCTGGCGCTGGGCATGCGACCGACGCAGGCGCTGCTCACGATCGTGCTGCCGCAGGCGTGGCGCATCATGCTGCCGTCGCTCGCCAACCAGTGGGTGTCGACGGTCAAGGACACGTCGCTGGCCTACATCGTGGGTGTGGTCGAGCTGTCCACCGCCGCGAGCCAGGTCAACAGCCGCACGGTAGCCTATCCGGCCGAGGTGTTCGGCGCGGTGGCGGTGCTGTACTTCCTGCTGTGCAGCGGCATCGAGGCGCTGCCCAATGGGCTGCGCGCGGACACGGGCAAGGCCGTCGCGCACCGCTCCCCCATGTCGACCTGGCAGCGCTTTTTGCGCTGGCGCGCGCGTCCGGCATCCGACGCCGTCACCTAGGCAACGCCGCTATCTCAGGTTCACAAAACGCCGGTATCATCGAAACATGACCGATACCCGCGCCACTCACCTCTATCCCGCGCAAGACCTGGCCATCTGCACCGATGCCAACACCGCCGTCGAGCGCATCACCGCCATCTACGAACGCTCGGCGCAGGCCGTCCGCGATCGCTTCCACGCATTTGCGCGAGGCGAAGACTGCAGCGAGGCCGCTGCCGCGTGCTACCCGTACCTGGGCATCACCGTCGACCCGAAAACGCTGGTGAGCGATGCGCGCCCGGCGTGGGGCACGGTGGCATATCCGGGCGTCTATGGCACGACGCTCACGCGGCCGGATCTCTTCCGCGATTACTACCGCGTGCAGATCGAGCGCCTGCTGCACTACCACAACAGCCCGGTGGTCGTGGGCGTGAGCAACCGGCCGATTCCGCTGCCCTTCGTGGTGGAGGCCTCCACCGTCGACATCACGCCCGAACAGGCGCGCGCGCTCGGCAGCGCGTTCACGCTGCCCGATCTGTCGATGATCGATGACTCCATCGCCAACGGCACCTACCGGCCGATGGGCGACGAGCCGCAGCCGCTGTCGATGTTCACCGCCGAGCGCGTCGACCTGGCGCTGCAGCGCCTGTACCACTACACCGCCACGCACCCCAAACACTTCCAGCGCTTCGTGCTGTTCACGAACTACCAGCGCTACGTCGATGAATTTGCCGCGCTGGGCCGCAAGCTCATGGAAGACGGCAACGACGAGGGCTACATCCGCTTTGTCGAACCCGGCGACACCGAGCACGACCTCGGCATGCCCGCGCCCGATGACGCGCACCGCATCAAGGGCCTGCCGCAGATGCCGGCCTACCACCTCGTGCGCGAAGACAAGCTGGGCGTGACGCTGGTGAACATCGGCGTGGGCCCGTCCAACGCCAAGACCATCACCGACCACCTGGCCGTGCTGCGTCCGCACTGCTGGATGATGATCGGCCACTGCGGCGGGCTGCGCCGCTCGCAGCAGCTCGGCGATTACGTGCTCGCCCACGCGTATGTGCGCGACGACCACGTGCTCGACCAGGATCTGCCGCCGTGGGTGCCCGTGCCGCCCATCGCAGAGATCCAGGTGGCGCTGCAAGAGGCGGTGGCGCGCATCACTGGGCTCTCGGGCGCCGACATGAAATCGCGCATGCGCACCGGTACGGTCGTGTCCACCGACGACCGCAACTGGGAGCTGAAGTACCAGGCGCTGTACACGCGCTTCAACCAGTCGCGCGCGATCGCCATCGACATGGAAAGCGCCACGATTGCCGCCAACGGCTTCCGCCTGCGCGTGCCCTACGGCACCCTGCTCTGTGTATCGGACAAGCCGCTTCATGGCGAGCTGAAACTGCGCGGCATGGCCAACCTGTTCTACCGCCAGCGCGTGAGCCAGCATCTGGACATCGGCATGGAAGCCGTGCGCCTGCTGCGCGCCACCGGCGTCGAAGCGCTGCACTCGCGCAAGCTGCGCAGCTTCGACGAGCCAGCGTTTCGCTGACCCACCCCCGCCCCTACGAACATGCCGGCACCGCACGCCGCCTCGCAAACGCTGTCACGCAAGAACCCGCAGCGCCGCACGTGGCTTGCCGCGCTCCTGCTGGGCGCCGCCGGTGCGGCCAGCGCGGCCGACCTGTCCACCGCGGACGCCGAACGCTATGCGCAGGGCACCTACCGTGAATACTTCGAGGTGCTCTCCCTGCCCAACGACGCCATCGCGCCGGAGGACATCCGCAAGAACGTCGACTGGCTCGAGCAGGCGTTCCGCAAGCGCGGCTTCACGACACGGCAGCTCGCAAACGACGGCAAGCCGATGCTCTTCGCCGAGCTGCCGAATGCGGACCCCGCGCGCAAGACCGTGCTGTTCTACATGCACCTCGACGGGCAGCCGGTGATTCCCGCGCAGTGGGCGCAGAAGAGCCCGTGGACGCCCGTACTCAAGCGCAAGACGGCGCAGGGCGGCTGGGAAGAGATCGACCCGGCGCAACTGTTCAACGGGCCGCTCGACCCCGAGTGGCGCGTGTTCGGCCGGGCATCCGCCGACGACAAGGGCCCGATCATGATGATGCTGGCCGCCATCGATGCGCTGAAGGCCCAGGGCGCGCAGCCGGCGGTGAACGTCAAGGTCATCCTCGACAGCGAGGAAGAGAAAGGCTCGCCGTCGATCAGCAAGATCATGCAGGCCAACCGTGACCTGCTGCGCTGCGACGCCATCGTCATCCACGATGGCCCGATGCACGCGACCAACCTCCCGACGCTGATCTTCGGCAACCGCGGTGCGGCCGAAGCGCGGCTCACCGTCTACGGCGGCAAGGTGCCGCTGCACAGCGGGCACTACGGCAACTACGCGCCCAACCCGGCGCAGCGCCTGGCAACGCTGCTGGCATCGATGAAGAGCGACGATGGCCGCGTCACCATCCCGGGCTACTACGACCACGTGAAGATCAGCGAGGCCGACCGCCAGATCATGGCGGCCGTGCCGGATGACGAAGCCGCGCTCAACAAGCGCCTGGGCATTGCGCACGCCGACAAGGTCGGCGCCAACTACCAGGAGGCGATGCAGTACCCCTCATTGAACGTGCGCGGCATGGGCGCCGCGGCGGTGGGCGACAAGGTGGCCAACATCGTGCCCGACAAGGCCGTCGCCGAACTCGACCTGCGGACCACACCCGACTCCACCGCAGACTACCTCGGCAAGCTGATCGAGCAGCACATCGTCCGCCAGGGCTATCACCTTGTGAAGAATGCGCCGACGGACGAGGAACGCAGCCGCTATGACAAGCTCGCAAGCTTCTGGTACCAGAGCGAAGGCGCGGACGCCGCCGGCTCGCGAATCGATTCCGCCGTGGGAAAGTGGGCCTATCAGTCGCTGGCGGACACGTTTGGCGCCAAGCCCGCGCCGGTGCGCATCCGCATGATGGGCGGGACGGTGCCCACCGCAGAAATCGTGCGCGTGCTGCAGGTGCCCTTCGCGATCGTTCCGCTGGTGAACGCGGACAACAATCAGCACGCCGCGAATGAAAACCTGCGCATGGGCAACTACGTAAGCGGTGTGCGCACCATCCATGGCCTGATGACGCATCCGCTGTGACGGCAGCGCGCCACGCGGCGCGCCAACGAGGAAGGTGCCGGGCGCACCTCGCAAACGATCCGCCGGGTGCACGCGGCAGGCGCTACCGGAGATCGCACCCCGTACAAAGAAAACACCCGCCGGGGTGGCGGGCGTTTGCGGTTCCTGGCGCTAGTGCGGCAAGCTGGACAGGCGGTGTTCTGCCAGCAGCACACTCGCGCTCAATGCGAGCTGGGGCGAGATGAAGCCCTCGGGCATCTCGACATCTTCCCAGTCACACACGACATGGCCGGCCCGGCAGACCTGAAAACGCGCCGTCCAACGACGGTCATCGCGCTGCAGCGGATCGATGAAGATGACATGCGCTCCGTGTGTCACTTCCTGAATCGGCATGGTGTTTCCCCCGCTCATGATTGTTGAGCATTCACCATAGCAAAGGCATGTGACATAAATCTGTCCGCCGCCCACCTACAAATGGGTGAGGCCGGGTGATGCATCGAGCGTAGGCCGCTCAGCCGACCAGCGGATCAGGCCGCGCAGACGAGCGCGTACCGGGCAGCGGGTGGTTGCCGGGCCCGTAATACGTGAACACCGCCGAGAACTTGACCTGCCCCGTCTGGTTCGCGCGTGCAGCGTGGAAGGTGTTGCAATGAAAGAGCAGCACGTCTCCCGGCAGAAGGGGCACCGGGCGGGCGGTGTCGATGAGCTCCCGATTCTCCGGCAAGTCCTGGCGCAGGAACAGTTTTTCGTCGAAACGTTCGGCGGGCAGGTTCAGCGTGTGGCTGCCCGGGATCACCCAGAGGCAGCCGTTGTCGACCGTTTCTTCCACCAGCGCCAGCCACGACGACACCAGCTCGTTGCGTGCAAACGACCAGTAGCGGCTGTCACGATGCCAGTGCGTGGCCGTGCCGAATGCCGGATGCTTGGTCATCACGCAGTTGTGATGCGCGAGCGAAAGATGCACGGGGCTTCCGATCAGCTGCGCAATCGCGCCGGCCACGCGCCGGTCGCGGGCCCACTCGGTGTAGGGCGTGCCCCGTGAATCGGCATCGAGCAGGCGGCGCACGGTCTGGCCGCCTTCGGCTTCGCGCGAAGCGGGCGCGCCGGCATAGCCGACATCGGTTTCCAGCTCCAACGGGGGCACCGCGTTGGCCAGCGCCTCCTGGGCCGCCGCGAGCAAGGCCGCGCATTCCTGCTGGCTCGCAAGACCGCGCAGCACGACGTAGCCGTGTTTCTGGAAGAAGGCTTGCTGCTCGTCGGAGAGCGGTTGTGGATGGGAAGTCGTGGAAGCGGGCGCGGTCATGGCGAAACGAACGTACGAATACGGCAATCGATATGCGGCGAAAGATGGTGAGTGTAGCGCGCCACCCCGTCGCTTGCAGGCCGGCCGCGGTACCAGACCGCGCGCGGCCTGCGCAGGATCAAACCAGCTTCAGTCCACTTCCAGTGCTGTCACCGTCAGCACGCCGTTGATCTTCTCGGCGACAAAGCGGACCTTGCTGCCCGGCCGCACCTTGGACAGCATGGCCGGGTCCTGCACGCGGAAGACCATCGTCATGGGCTCCATGCCGAGGTTCACGAGCGGGCCATGCTGGATGGTCAGCTTGCCGGCAGCAGCATCGACCTTCCTGATTTCGCCTTCGGACATGGGTACGGCCGTCGTGGCCGCGGGCGCGGAAGCGGAAGCGGCATCATCGGCTGCGTGAACGAACGGCGCGCCGAGGAGCAGCGCGGCCAGCATCAGGGCATAACGAATCATGTCGGCCTCTTTGTCGAATGAAGGGGTTGGAGAGATCAGGACTGGCGGCCGCGCACGTGCACGGCGCCGCGCATACCGGCCTCGAAATGGCCGGGCTGCAGACAGCCAAACTCGACCGAGCCGGGGCGCGTGAAGTGCCACACGATTTCGCCGCGCTGGCCTGGGTCTACGGTGACGGCGTTGGCGTCGGCATGCTCCATCTCGGGGTGCCGGCGCATCTGCTCGGCGTGGGCGACGAGGTCGGCCGGCGTGCCCAGCGTCATCTCGTGCCGTACCTGGCCGCTGTTGACGACTTCGAAGCGGATGGTCTCGCCGGGCTGAACGCTGATCTGCGCGGGCGTGAAGCGCATGGTGTCGGTCATGTCGACGCGCACCGTGCGCGTGATGCGGGCGGCGTCGCCGGGTTCACCGATGGCGGCATCGCCATGGTCATGCCCGCCGACGTGAGCGCCAGATGCGTGCGCGATGGCGGCCATCGACATCAGCGCGGCCAGGAAGGTGGAACGGATCAGATTGCGTTGCATGTTTGGTCTCGGTCTACGTTTCGTATGGGATGTGGATTCAGGATCGATCAGTCGTCGATGCCGGTGCCGGTGTATTCGTAGGCGACGGTGCCCTTCGGGTGCCTGTACCAACCGGGGTCGGCATAGCTGTTGCGCGGCAGATCGCGGCGCACCTTCATCACGGTGAACATGCCGCCCATTTCGATGGCGCCGAACGGGCCCTGCCCCGTCATCATGGGCAGCGTGTTGTCGGGCAGCGGCATTTCCATCTCGCCCATGTCGGCCATGCCGGCCTGGCCCATGCCCATGTAGTCGGGCACCAGCGCGTTCATCTTCTTGGCGAGGTCTTTCTGCTGCACGCCAATCATGGTCGGCACGTTGTGCCCCATGGCGTTCATCGTGTGGTGCGACTTGTGGCAGTGGAAGGCCCAGTCGCCGGGGTTGTCGGCGACGAACTCGATCGCGCGCATCTGCCCGACGCCGATGTCCACCGTCACCTCCGGCCAGCGCGCGCTGGGCTGCACCCAGCCGCCATCGGTGCCCGCCACTTCGAACGTATGGCCGTGCAGATGCATCGGGTGGTTCGTCATGGTGAGGTTGCCCATGCGGATGCGCACGCGGTCGCCCAGACGCACGGGCAACGGGTCGATGCCGGGAAAGACGCGGCTGTTCCACGTCCACATGTTGAAGTTGGTCATCTCGGCCACGCGCGGGGTGTAGGAGCCGGGGTCGATGTCGTACGCGGCGAGCAGGAAGACGAAGTCGCGGTCGACGCGATGCTGCGCCGGGTCTTTCGGATGCACGACGATAAAGCCCATCATGCCCATCGCCATCTGCACCATCTCGTCGGAATGCGGGTGGTACATGAAGGTGCCGGACTTCTTCATCTCGAACTCATAGACGAAGGTCTTGCCGGTTGGAATGTGCGGCTGCGACAGGCCACCCACGCCGTCCATGCCGGCGGGCAGAATCATGCCGTGCCAGTGCACCGTGGTGTGCTCGGGCAGCTTGTTGGTCACGAAGATGCGCACGCGATCGCCTTCCACGCATTCGATCGTCGGGCCGGGGCTCTGGCCGTTGTAGCCCCAGAGATGGCCCGTCATACCGGGTGCGAATTCGCGCTCGACGGGCTCGGCCACGAGGTGGAACTCCTTCCAGCCGCCGCGCATGCGCCACGGCAGCGTCCAGCCGTTGAGCGTGACGACGGGGTTGTAGGGCCGGCCGTTGGGCGGCGCAAGCGGCGGCTGCGTGGCGGGCTTCGATTGCAGCGGTGCTTCGGGCAGCGAGGCCGCGCCGGCGCGCGAGACCATCGCTGCGCCCAGCATGGCCGCGCCCGTGCCACCGAGAAATTGACGTCGGGAAACCATGTTCAATGTCCTTGAGGAGAGTTCGGCGCTGTGGTGGCCGCATTCGCTTCAGCCGGCGGCAGCTTGCCGCCCAGCGCCATCTGCAAGTCGGTCTGTGCAATCCAGTAACCGCGCAGCGCGTCGATGTAGCCGCTCACGGCATTCACCTGCTCGCGCGCATCGGCCAGCAGTTCGAACACGCTCACGAGCATGGCGTTGTAGCGCAGCAGCATCTCGTCGGAGATGCGCTTGCGCACGGGCACGACCTCGTCGCGGTAGTGGCGCGTGAGGTCATATGCCGTCTGGTAGCGCACGTACGATTCGCGCACTTCCGAACGCGCACGCACGGCCGTGTCGGCAAGCTGGTCGGCCGCCTGCATGTAGATTGCCTGCGCGCGCGCCACGCGGGCACCGCCCCAGTCAAACAGCGGGATCTCGATGCTGATCTCGTAGCCCGTTTCACGGGGCTCGTTCGATTTGCTGTTGCGCACGTAGCCGAGATCCAGCACGTTGATGAAGCGCGTGGCCTGCGTGAGCCCCAGCGACGATGCCAACCCCTCGACCTGCAACTTGCCCGCCAGGATATCGAGCCGGTTGCGCAACGCATAGGCCTCGATCTGCTGCAGTTCAGGGCGATCCTTCGGCAGGTCGGGCAGCCGTTCCGGCAGCTTGAAGCCGGTATCTGCGCCCCACACACCCAGCAGGCGGATCAACGCTTCGCGCTCGGCCTGCGCCTGCTGCCGCGCGCGCGCCAAGGTGGCGGTGGCCTCTGCATAGAAAGCGTGCTCACGCGCGCGATCCAGCTTGCTGAAGTTGCCCGCAGACGCCAGGCGCTTGGCGAACTCGGCCCCGGCTTCGGCAGCTTGCTGAACCTGCTCCGCATAGCGTGCAGATTGCTCGGCAGCGACGGCATTGACGTATGCGCGGCGTGTCTCTGCGGCCACCTGCAGCATCTGGTTGGCGACCAGCAGCTTGGTCTGCTCGAAGTAACGGCCTTCGATGCGTGTGGCCATCGGCAGCGTCAGCAGGTTCAGAAACGACAGCGAGAACGTGCGCTCGATCGACACGTCGTCGCCGCTGCGCGTGCGCTTGAAACTGAAGCCGGGATTCGGCAGGCGGCTGGCCTGCACGAGCGCGGCTTCCGATAGCCCCAGCTCCGCATACGAAGCCTGCAGGCCACGGTTGTTCAGCAGCGCGATCTGTACGGCGCTGTCCATCGTCAGCGGCTGGGCCAGCAGCTCGCGCGTGCGTTGCGCGGCGCTGTCGCGTGCTTCCGGTGAACGTTGCCAGGTGGCGTCCTTGCCCAGCCGGTCGCGCGCCACATCGGCAACGGTCTTGAAGCCGCTGTCTTGCGTGACGGTGGCGCAGCCGCTCAGCAGCAGCGTGCCCGCCAGCGCGCACAGGGCGAGTCGGCGGTTGGAGAGTTTGAGCATGGCGCCGCCTCAGTGGTGGTGCATGCCGGGCATGGGCTCGCCGGCAGGCTTGTTGGAGGAGGCGGCCGGCGCGCTCGCGGGCATGCTGTGCGCTGCGTGGCCGCCATGCGCGGCGGCGCCCGGCTCAGGGCTCACGGCTGCGTTGGTCTCGCGCCAGGGCGCAGGACCGGTATCGCGATAGGCGTGGTAACTGTCGAATGTGCGCGGCACGGCGACGGCCGGCACAGCGGCGTTCGCGTTCAGCGGATCAGGCGGAGATGCCGCCGGCGCAGATGCGGCGCCCTGCGCGACTGCCCATGGCGGCGCCAGCGCCAGCAGCGCGGCGGCCACGAACCATCGTGTGAAAAGCATGAGAAACCTCGTTCAGGCGTGATGACGTACGGCCGCATGCGGTGCATGGAGCCGTCAAACCAGAGGCCAGCCCGTTCTATGGACGGACTGGTGGCGTCAAACGCGAATCGAGGGTGGACGTTGCAACGCTTCAGGAATGAAGCTGCGGAAGAAAACAGCGCGGCCGCGCGGCGCATCGGCCGGCAGCTCGAGGAGCGGCACGCCAAGGCTGGCAGCCAGGGGAATGACCGAGCCGAGCGAGCACGCGGCACAGACCGGGCAGGTCTTGCAGTGCGACGGGACGGGCATCTTCGTACCCGCCTCTTCGTGGTCATGGCAGCCATCGGCCATGAAAGCACCGTCGTCGGAAGGCATTGCCGCGGCAGCGACAACCTCGTCCATCGCACCGGCGCGCGCCATCATGGTGGTCGCGGCCAGGCCCTGCAGGGGCAGTGCCAGGACGACCAGCCAAAGCAGAAGGCGTGTCAGGAAGCGGTGCATGGAAGAAACGGTGCGGCCAGGAAGGCAGGGCACGAAAGCCGATAGTGTAGCGCGATGCCATCAAATGACGCGCAATGCAGCACAAGCTGAGGCGGACACGGCACAATGGCGGGCCATTGCGTACCCATTTCTGCGCGCCGCTTTTCTCATCGTTCCGCTTCGACGCTCCATGAACACCCTATCCCACCAGCTCAGCATGACCGTGCTGATGACGCCCGACATGGCCAATTTTTCCGGCAATGTGCATGGCGGCCACATTCTCAAGCTGCTCGACCAGGTCGCCTACGCGTGTGCCAGCCGCTATGCCGGGCGCTACGTGGTGACGCTGTCCGTGGATCAGGTGGTGTTCCGCCAGCCGATCCACGTGGGCGAGCTGGTGACGTTCCTGGCGTCGGTGAACTACACGGGCCGCACGTCGATGGAGATCGGCATCAAGGTGGTGACCGAGAACATCCGCAACCAGGTCGTGCGCCACACCAACAGCTGCTACTTCACCATGGTGGCCGTGGACGACAACGGCAAACCCGCCGACGTGCCGCCGCTGGTGCCTGCCAACGCGGAAGAAAAGGAACGCTTCGAAGCGGCCCAGCAACGCCGTGCGCTGCGCCAGGAAATGGAAGCCCGACACAAGGCCATCAAGGCCGCGTATGGCACCCCGGGTACATCGGATACCGTCAGCTAGAACAACACGGCGCCAACGCTGCCTGCCTACGCCGTTGGCAAGCCAGTGCCCACCGCGTTGTATCGCCATCCGGCAACGTTATCCACAGGCTTACCCACTGTTTCTGTGGATAACGCGCCGGCCCGGCGTTTGCGCAAAGTACGCGGCTGTGTCTGTCAGCGGTCTTCTTCGATCGTGATGCCCAGCTCGTTGAGCACCTCGCGCGCCGACCGGAAGGCCTCGATGGCCGCCGGCGCTCCCGCATAGAGGGCGCTGTGCAGCAGCACTTCGCGGATCTCCACGGCTGTCGCCCCGTTGTTGATGGCGCCGCGCACGTGGCCTTTCAGTTCCGTGCTGCGGCCAAGCGCAGCGAGCATGGCGCAGGTGCACAGGCTGCGCGTCTTGAGGTCGATGCCGCCCGGCACATCGCGCAGCCACGTGCTGCCCCACGCGTGCTCGTTGAGCCAATCCTGCAACGGCGCTGAAAACGCATCGAGCCCGCTCATCGCGCGTTCCACAAACGCCTCGCCCATCACCTGTGCGCGCCGCGCACGCCCTGCTGCCTTGTCCTGTTCTGCCACGATGCTTGCTCCTTGCTCAAAAATGCGCATTACACCGGCTTGACGCACAACATCATCAACGCCGTGCCGAGCAGCACAGCGCAGAACGCAAGCCGCAGTCGGCGCGCAGAAAACCGGTACGCCAGCGCCACGCCCCACGACACGCTCAGCATTCCGCCCACGGCGAGCGGAATGCCCGTGCCCCAGTCCACGTGGCCCGCATGCGCATAGGTGCCCAGCGCGATGAGCGAGCCCGGCACCACCAGCGCCAGCGCCATGCCTTGTGCACGCGTTTGCGGCATGTCGAAGAACGTCACGAGCGCGGGCACCACCACCAGCCCGCCGCCCACCGTAAAGATGCCCGACATGGCGCCGCTGGCCAGGCCCATCAGCGGCAGCGCGGCGGCAGGCATGGCGTGCTGCGTGGCAGCGGCGGCATCGTATGCGAGGCCCGGATTCTCTCTGGGCTGCGAACCGAAGTACACCGCCAGCGCGATCAGGAACACGGCAAACGCCGTATGCAGCAGGTGGGCATCCAACCCCGCTGCAAAGCGGGCCGCCACGTACGTCGCCACCATCGAGAACACGCAGATCAGGGCCACGGACCGCAACTGCACCGGATGCCGCTGGTGGTACCGCAGGAAACCGATCAGCACATTGGGCGCGATCATCACGAGCGCGGTGCCCTGGGCCAGGTGCTGGTCCATGCCGTACAGATAGCCGAGCACCGGAATGGCGATCAGCCCGCCGCCGATGCCGAGCAAGCCGCCCGCCACGCCCAGGCCCATGCCAAGCAGCAGATTGATGAGGCCGGTGGTAACCGCGTGGAACGTCATGCCCGGATGCGATGCGCAGGAGAAACGAACACGGCGGCGCGCCATGCTCAGCACAGCGCGCCGCCGGAAATGGGAACGGGAAATTGTAGTCGCCCTAGGCGATGTGCGCGGCAAAACCGGATGCGGCTGGCGCGATGTCGGGCCGCAGCGTGAGGGCCGGGATCTCGTAATCGCCGGCGTTCTGCTTGCGGAAGGGAATCGGCGCAGCGCTGAACAGGGTGTCAAGCCGACGGCCGAGCGCGTCGGTCAGCCGCGCAAAGCGGGCCGCATCCATCTGTCCCGTGCGGTACGCCACGAACGGCGGCAGGACATCAAAGCCGGGGTAGTACAGGATGCCGTGCTGGATCGGGAACAGGAGGTCGTCGATCGGGCCGTTGATGCCGCGCGCGCTGTAGTGCGATTCCCAGCCGCCCGTGGTGACGACGAGCATGGCCCGCTTGCCGACCAGCGTACCTTCGCCGTAGCGGTCGCCCCAGTGGGTGTCGGAGTGCTCGCCCACGCCATAGGCGAATCCGTACGCATACACGCGCTCGACCCAGCCCTTGAGGATGGCCGGCATGGAAAACCACCACAGCGGAAACTGCAGGATCACAGCGTCGGCCCAACGCAACCTGGCTTGCTCGGCCGCAATGTCCGGGGCCTGGAAGCCGTTTTCAAACGCGTACTTCGAATCGAGCGACGGATCAAAGCGCGGACCGACCGGCGCAACGGTACTGTCGCTGGCATCGAGCACGGCCTTCCATTGCATGGCGTACAGATCGGAGACCTGTACCGTGTGCCCGGCGGCCTCGAGACGGTGAACGGCAAAGTCCTTCAGCGCGCCGTTGAGCGACCTCGGTTCAGGATGCGCATAGACGATCAGAACATTCATGGTGGGAACTCCTCGATGAGAGGGCCACAGAATGCGCGCCGCGCAGGTATATTGGAAATGAATTGTCAGTATTCCAGGTATCACCATGAATAATCTCAGGCGACTGGACCTCAACCTGCTGGTGACGCTCGACGTGCTGCTGACCGAGCTCAACGTCACCCGGGCGGCGCAGCGGCTCAACTTCTCGCAGCCGTCGGTGAGCGTGCACCTGGCCAAGCTGCGCGAGATCCTGGGCGATCCGCTGCTGCTGCCCGGCCCGCGCGGCATGCGGCCCACCGCGCGTGCCGTGGCGCTGCGCGAACCGTTGCGGCAAGCCCTCGAAGCGCTGGAACAGGCGGTGGCCCCGGCCAGCCCGTTCGACCCGGCGCAGGCGAGCAACACCTGGCGCGTGGCCGCCACCGACTACGGCGAATCGACCATCGTCCTGCCTGCGCTCAACGCCCTGCGCGCGAGCGCACCCGGCACGCGGCTGGCCGTCCTGGAGCTGGTGCCGCCACGCATCGAAAAGCAGGCCGAGCAAGGCGACATCGACCTCGCCTTCCACACCACGGACGGCGCTCCACCGGGCTTGCGCCGGCGCGCGCTCTTTACCGAACGCTACGTGCTTGTGGGCCGCGCCGGGCACCCCCGCCTGAAGCGGCGACCGACGCTGGCGCAGTTCTGCGCGCTGGACCACGTGATCGTGTCGCCCGACGGCGGCGGGTTCTCCGGCGTCACCGATGACGTGCTCCAGGCCGCCGGCGCCGCGCGGCGCGTCGTCCTGTCGGTGCCGCACTTCCTGTTCGTGATGACGGCGGTTGCCGGCAGCGACCTCGTCGCCATGCTGCCGGAGCGGCTGGGGCGCGGGGCGAGCGCCTTGCAGGTGGTTGAACCTCCCGTGGAGGTGCCCGGGTATGAGATGTCGATGCTATGGCACGAACGCGTGCACCGCGACCCGGCGCATCAGTGGCTGCGCGACGCGATTGCTGGCGCGATGTAGCGACGCGTCACGACCTGATCGTCAGCAGCAAGGCTCGGCCGCAGCCGTGCCCGCGTCGGTTTCCGGCAACGTTCCGGCCTCACACGACGATGCCGGCACATTCTCCGTTTGCCGGGCACGCGCACCGTCGGTAGAGTCTTCGTCCAATGGGCCACGGCCCAGAGACGGTTCGGCAAAACCGGAGCGATCCGGCGACGCAAAACTACAGGGACTCCCAACGGGGGGAGTCAGCCAGCTGCCCGTTGGTGGAAACAACGGCGGGCCAATTGCAGCACGCACGCGCGGCGTGCTCACGAGGCAAACCATGAAAACGACACACTGGAAGGAACCCGCTGCCGCAGTGCAGGCGGGCCGCAAGCAGGACCGCACGCCCGGCCGGGGAAGCAGGCTCGCACGCAGGGTGTGCGCCGCGTTCGCGCTGATGGGCGGCGCACTGGCGGCTGCGCCGCATGCCAACGCCGAAGGGCTGCTCGTCCCGGCCTACATCTACCCATCGGGCCGCGGTGCAACGCAATGGAACACGCTCGCCGCCAACGCGAGCGCCGTCCCGACCACCGTGATCCTCAACCCCGACAGCGGCCCGGGCACCACGCAGGACCCGAACTACGTCGCGGCCGTCGCCAAGGTGCGTGCGGCGGGCGGCAAGGTCATCGGCTATGTCTACACCTCGTATGGGCAGCGGCCGCTGTCGGACGTGGTGCAGGACATCAATGCCTATCAGGCGCTGTACCAGGTGGACGGCTTCTTCATCGACGAGATGACGGCCGACGGCACGACCGCCAACGTGCAGTTCTATCAGTCGGTCTACAACTACATCAAGGGCCTGTCGGCCAACTACACGGTCACGGGCAACCCGGGCACCAACGTGCCCGAAATCTACGCCAGCCTGCCGGTGGCCGACCAGATCGTCGTCTTTGAAGACAACGCCAGGCACTACGCCAGCTATGCCCCGCAAGCGTGGCAGGCCAGCTACCCGACGAGCCGGTTCGCACACATCGTGTACGCGGCGTCGGCCACGCAGATGCAGAACTTCGTCCAGCACGCATCGAGCAAGGGCGCCGGCAGCGTGTACATCACCTCGAAAACGCTGCCGAATCCGTACGGCGCGCTGCCCAGCTACTGGAGCCAGGAGGTGGCCGCCGTGGCCGCCGCCAAGTAAGGCGCGGACGATGGACACGCCGGGCGCTGACGAGGCGCGCCCGGCACATGCTTTATATTGGGCCACACGCCAATCCATTCCCGCGCTGCCCGCCAGCGTCGAGGCAACAACAAGGAGAACATCGTGGCCCTCTCTTCCAACAAGCTGCCGCTGTGGACCATCGCCGCCCCGCCCATCGCGTGGGTGGTGCTGGTCGCCGGCACGTTGACCGCCGCCCCCGGCTGGCTGATCGCGCTGATGGCGCTTGCACTGGCCGGCGCCGTCTTCGCCGCCGTGCACCATGCCGAGGTGGTCGCGCACAAGGTCGGTGAGCCGTTCGGCACGTTGGTCCTGGCCATTGCGGTGACGGTGATCGAGGTGGCGCTGATCGTCTCCGTCATGCTGTCTTCCGGGCCGGAAAAGGCAGGGCTGGCGCGCGACACCGTCTTTGCCGCCGTCATGATCATCTGCAACGGCATCGTGGGCCTGTGTCTGTTCGTGGGCGGCCTGCGCCACCGCGAACAGGCCTTCCAGGCGCCGGGCGCCAATGCCGCGCTCGCCGTGCTGGCCGCGCTCGTCACGCTGACGATGGTGCTGCCCAATTACACAAGTTCCACGCCGGGCCCGGTGCTCACGCCCTCGCAGCTCGGCTTTGCCGGCGTCACGTCGCTGGTGCTGTATGGCTGCTTCGTGATCGTGCAGACCATCCGCCACCGCGACTACTTCCTGGCCGAAGGCTCCAACGAAGACGTGCACGCGCCGCCACCGCCGGCCCGCGTGGCCATGCTGAGCGGGGTGCTGCTGATGGTGTCGCTGGTGGCCGTCGTGGGGCTTGCGAAGGTACTGTCGCCGTCGGTGGAGGCCGCGCTCGTGAACGCCGGTGCGCCGCCGGCCGCGGTCGGTATCGTCATCGCCGCACTGGTGCTGCTGCCCGAAGGGTTGGCCGCCCTGCGCGCCGCCAACGCAGACCGCATCCAGACCAGCCTGAACCTGGCGTTGGGTTCGGCGCTGGCAAGCATCGGGCTGACCATTCCCACGGTCGCCGCGGTGTTCATCTGGATTGGCCGTCCGCTCGAACTGGGCCTGGGCCCCAAGGAAATGGTCCTGCTGTTCCTCACGCTCATCGTGTCGTCGCTCACCCTCGGCAAGGGACGCACGACGATCCTGCAAGGCGTGGTGCACCTGGCGATCTTCGCGGCGTACCTGTTTCTTTCGATCGTG
Organism: Ralstonia sp. RL; assembly: GCF_001683835.1. NCBI lineage: Bacteria > Pseudomonadati > Pseudomonadota > Betaproteobacteria > Burkholderiales > Burkholderiaceae > Ralstonia > Ralstonia sp. RL. Next base: position 61,369 of record NZ_LWRX01000169.1, read on the forward strand.
CCCTGAGGCGCGGGCCCGCAGCCAGCATGTCGGGGTGCCCAGCGGCACCCCTTTTTGTTTGGCACGCTTTACGCTTTACTCGTGGGGCTCCATCCCCTGCAGCAAGGTGGGAATCAGCTCGCACACCGTCGGGTGGATGTGCATGGCGCGGCTGATGGTCTTGTACGGCGCCTTCGCGGCCATCACGTCGAGAATCGAATGCACGGCCTCGTCGCCGCCCACGCCGAGGATGCATGCACCGAGGATCTCGTGCGTCTGCGCATCGGCCACCACGCGCATGAAGCCCCGGCTCTCTCCCTTCTCCACGGCGCGGCCCACACGCGTCATCGGGCGGTTGCCAACCAGCAGCCTGCGCCCCGACTTCCTCGCCTCGGCGAGCGACATGCCCACGCGCGCCAGCGGCGGGTCGATGTACATGGCGTACGCCTGGATGCGGTCTGAGACCTTGCGCGGGTCGCTGTCGAGCAGGTTGGCCGCCACGATCTCGTAGTCGTTGTACGACGTGTGCGTGAACGCGCCGCGTCCGTTGCAATCGCCCATGGCCCAGATGCCCGGCACATTCGTGCGCAACTGCTCATCGACGCGGATGTTGCCGCGGTCGTCGATTTCCACGCCGGCCTTGTCCAGGCCAAGGTCATCGGTATTGGGCACGCGCCCGACCGCCATCAGCAGATGCGAGCCCGACACTTCACGCCCGCCGCCTGCGCAATCCAGCCCGACCACGACGCCGGCGCCGTTGCGCCGCACGCTCAGGCAGTTGGCGTTCACCCGCACGTCGATGCCCTCGCCCGCCAGAATCTCGTGCACGGCCTCGGAGACGTCTTCATCTTCGCGCGCGATGAGGCGCGGGCCTTTCTCGACGATCGTCACGCGCGAGCCGAAGCGGCGAAACATCTGGCCGAACTCCAGCCCGACGTAGCTTCCGCCGATCACGATCAGGTGCTCGGGCAGGAAGTCGACGTCCATCATGGTCGAGTTGGTGAGATAGGGCACCTGGTCGAGCCCCGGCATCGGCGGCACCAGCGCACGACCGCCAACGTTGATGAAGATGCGCTGGGCTTCCAGCAGCTCGCCGCCCACGCGCACCGTCTTCGGGCTTTCAAAGCGGGCGTGGCCCTGGAACACGGTGCCGTGCTCGAGGCCGCGCACCCATTGCTCGACGTTGCGGTTGGAGCGCCCGGCGATGTCGTCCTTGCGGGCCTTCACGCGCTGCATGTCCACCCTGACGTGGCCGTCGATGGCCACACCGTAGTCGGCCGCGCGCCGCGCCATGTGCGCCACGTACGCGCTGGCGACCATGGCCTTGGTGGGAATGCATCCGGTATTGACGCAGGTGCCGCCAAAGCGGCCGCGCTCGATGATGGCAACCTTCATGCCGGCCGCGGACAGCCGCGCGGCCAGCGGTGGGCCCGCCTGGCCCGTGCCGATGATGATGGCGTCAAAGCGTTGCGTCATGGCGCTCTCCTTCGTAGCGTGCCGGGGCGGCCGTCCCGATAGGATAGGTCGGCCACGCGGCTACGGTGGGTCCGACAGCCCGCCGGGCAGTCGGCGCCGCCCGTCGTCCGAAGGAGAGCAAGAAAGCGACCGGGGCGCCTCACGCTCACGCGCTGGCGCCCCGGCGTCACATCAGATCAATGACGGTGACGGTGCTTGCCGTGGCGGTGGCGGCCGTGGTCGTCGTGGTCGTGATACGAATTGCGCTGAACGTTGCCGCCCAGCGCCGCGCCGGCACCGCCGCCCAGGCCCGCGCCGACGATGCCGCCCGCGCGGCCACCCATGGCGTTGCCCGCGGCAGCACCCACGCCGCCCCCAAGTGCGCCGCCCACGATGGCGCCCTTGCGCTCCCGGCCATTGGCCGTCAGCGCGCCGCCGGCGCCGCCGCCGATGGCACCGCCGATGACGGAGCCGGTCTGGCCGCCGAGGGCGCCGCCCACTGCGGCACCACCGGCACCGCCGAGCGCCCCGCCGAGGGCGTTCGTCAGATCATCTGCGGCTGCAGGCAAGGCCGTCAGGCCGGCAAGCGCGGCCACTGCCAGGGCGGGTGCAATCTTCTTCAACATGAGGTTCTCCTGATTCGTCTATGCGGATGCGGTAGGCGCTGGCGCGCCCCGACCCGGGCTCGATGGGTTCGCGGCGCAGCATACAAGGCACACCCCCGCCGGGGTTAAACAGGCCGGTCAATCTCGTAACAGAATGTTGCAAACACGGCGTCGCGCTATCCTCGCGTCGTGGCCGCCCACAAGTGCTGACACGGCCGGCAAAGCTGCCTGCCCAAGCGCCCGCAGCGTGCGCGCACTGCGGCGAGGAGGCGCAACGTCCAGCGGGTGAGGATCGCGCTTCTAAGCCATTCAAAAGACAACCGGAACAGGAGACCCCATGCCCGCCTACATCGCCCTGCTGCGCGCCGTCAACGTGGGCGGCACCGGCAAGCTGCCCATGGCCGAACTGCGTGCGATGTGCGAATCGATCGGCCTGACCCACGTGCGCACCTACATTGCCAGCGGCAACGTGGTCTTTCAGAGCCCCCTGTCGGCGGCCTCAGTCAAAGCCAAGCTCGAGCGCTGCCTGGAGGACTACGCCGGCAAACCCGTAGGGGTGGTGGTGCGCACGGGGGACGAACTCGCCGCGGTACTGGAAGCCAATCCGTTCAAGACGACCGCGCCAAGCCGGACGGTCGCCATCTTTCTCGATGCGCCGCCGCCTGCCGACGCGCTCAACGCCGCCACCGGCCGCCAGGCAGAAGAGATGGCGCTCGGCACGCGCGAGATCTACGTGCACTACGGCAGTGGCATGGCCGATTCCAAGCTCAAGATCCCGGCCGCCAAGGCCGGCACGGCACGCAACATGAACACCATCGCCACGCTGGTGAAATGGGCGACGGAATAGCCATGCAGGCGGCCGCGCCGCGCGCCGTCACTGCGCGGCGGCCTTGTGCTGCGCCATATGGTGGAAATACGCGAGCAGATCGTTGAGCTGCGCGTTGGACAGCGTCTTCTCGTCGATGGCAGACATGCGTGCATTGGGCCACCAGCGCAGCGATTGCGGATCGCGGATGAGGTGGCGCAGCTTCTCGTCGCCGAGGTATTCGACGGGGCTGTACGGCACGTTCAGATCCGGCCCGAGCGTCGCATCGCCGGCGCGGTTGAGCGTGTGGCACGAAAAGCAGACACGCTGGAACGTGGCAAAGCCCCGCATGACGGGGCCATCGGCGGGCTGCCCGGCGGCGGGGCGGATGGCCGCGAAGCGCTCGCCCGGCAATGCGGCAATGTCGATGCGCACGATGCTGTAGGTCCACAGGCTTTCATTGACGAGCGAGGACTTGGCCGGCGGCGCCGTCCAGATCAGCCGGAACGGGCCGATGCCCTGGCCCTTGAGCGTGGGCCACGGCGCGTTGGGGTCTTCCACGGCCAGCCATGCGCGCGGGCCGTCGGCGCGGTCGGCCAGCAGCAGGCGCGTCGGCAGGTGCGAGACATAACCGTCGCTGGCGGCCGTGGTGGCGCTGGCGTCGGGGCTGATCGACTGCCCGCGGAACAGCTCGGTCACGGGCAGCGCCTTGAAGGTCAGGCGGCGCTTGAGGTTCTGGTCTTCCACGGTGACATCGCGCAGGTGCGGATCGTGCAGCAGCGCGTCGCGCGACAACGTACGCGATTGCCCGCCTACATTGAGCGTGAGCGCGGCGCCATCGTCGGCGTGTGCCGTGCCGCCAAGCATGGCGCAGGCGCCGAGCACCCATCCCGCCATCGTCATCAGCCAGTGCTTCATGGAGTCTCCTTGAGAGCGTTGCGACGCAAGTGTAGGCAAGCTCACGCCGTTTGGCATGGCCCTCATCGGTATTGCTGTTCAAGCACGCGCTGCCTCACGGTCTGCAGGGCAGCCTCCAGCCGCTGCGGGGCGACCGAGCCCAGCGCCAGCCGCAACGCATGCGGCACCGGCTTGGACGTCGCAAACGGCTCGGCGGTAGAGACCGAAATGCCGTCTTCCTGCAGGCACGCCGCCACGCGATCGGCGCGCACTTCGGGCGGCAGGGCAAGCCAGACGAAATACGACACCGGATGCGCAACCAGCGTCAGCCCCGCCAGCGCCTTGCGGGCCAGCGCCTGGCGCGCGGCGGCGTCCCGGCGCTTGTCGGCCTCGAGGCGGGCGACCGTGCCGTCTTGGAGCCAGGCGCACGCGAGGTTCGTCACGATGGCCGGCGTATTCCACGTCGTGGCCCGGATGGCCCGCTCGAGCGACGGCACCCACGCGGCCGGCGCCGCCATCCACCCCAAACGCAGCCCCGTGGCCACGCTCTTCGACAGGCCGGACACGTACACCGTCGATTCGGGCGCCAGCGCGGCCAGCGGCGCGGGCGCGTCGCCGGCAAGGAATGCGTAGGCGGCATCTTCAATCGCAATCAACCCATGCCGGCGCACGCTGGCCGCGAGGCGGCGGCGCCAGCCCAGGCCGCTCACCCAGCCGAGCGGGTTGTGCAGCGTGGGCATGACGTAGACGGCCCGCACGCGGCGACGCGCGCATAGCCGCTCCAGCGCATCGAGGTCGAGCCCCTGCTCGGCCGCAGGAAGCGGCGCGAGCTCCAGATGCAGCATCTGCGCAAGGACCTTGAAGCCGGGATACGTCAGCGCATCGACGGCGACCACGTCGCCGGGTTTGAGCAGACCCATGGCCGCGACCGCCAGGCCGTGCTGCGCGCCGTCCACGATCAGCACCTGCTCGGCCGCCACGGCGAGGCCGCGCCCGGCCAGATGCCGCGCCACGCAGGCGCGCTCATGCGCGCGTCCGCCGTGCGGCGCGTAGCGCAGCAGCGCCTCCAGATCGCCGCTGGCCGCCAGGTCGCGCAATGCGCGGCTCAGCAGCCGGGCCTGCCCGGGTACCGACGGGTAGTTGAAGTTCAGGTCGACCACGCCGGCGGCCACGGCCTGCTGGTCGATGCCCAGACCGCGCGGCAGCGTGCTCTCGCGCACGAAGGTGCCCCGTCCGACTTCGCCGCTCACCAGCCCCATCGCTTCGAGCTCGGCATACACGCGCGTGGCCGTGACCAGCGCCACGCCATGCCGCTGGGCAAGTTGCCGGTGCGTGGGCAGGCGCGTGCCCGGCGGCAGGCGGCCGCTGCGGATCTGCTCGGCGAGCCGTTCCACCAGCGGCTGATAACGGGCTTGGGTCATGGCAGTGTACTCAGGACAATTTTTTGATTGTATTGCCGGCAGCCCCTAGCATGCTCAAACGCCCAACCCTGCGCTGCTTCGCCATGCACATCGCCATCCTGACTTTCGACGGGTTCAACGAACTCGATTCGCTCATCGCCCTGGGCGTGCTCAACCGCATCCGGAAGCCGGGCTGGCACGTGAGCCTGTGCTGCCCGCAGGCGGAAGTCACGTCGATGAACGGCGTGACCGTGCGCGCGCAGTCGATGCTCGAAGAGGCGCGCACCGCCGACGCCGTGCTGGTGGGCAGCGGCGTCCGCACGCGCGAGGTGGTGGCCGATGCGGCGTTGATGGCGCGTCTGGGGCTCGATCCCGCCCGCCAGCTGATCGGCGCGCAGTGCTCGGGCACGTTGGTGCTCGCCAGGCTCGGCCTGCTGGGCAGCGTGCCGGCCTGCACCGACCTGACCACCAAGCCGTGGGTGCAGGAAGCCGGCGTGGAGGTGCTCAACCAGGCGTTCTACGCCCGCGGCAACGTTGCCACGGCGGGCGGGTGTTTGGCGTCGCCGTATCTGGCCGCGTGGGTGATCGCTCGCACGGAAGGCATGGAGGCGGCCGCCGCCGCGCTGCACTATGTCGCGCCGGTCGGCGAGAAAGAGGCGTATGTCGACAACGCCATGCGCCACCTCGGACCCCACCTGCCTGGCTGATGCCCGGCGCGGCACGACGGCGATAGACTGACCAGCCCTTCACCCTCGCAGGGCCTGCTCAGGAGTCACATCTTGAACACGCTGACGACATTGAAGACGCTGGCGCTGCCCATCGCGCTGGCGGTGCTGGCCCACAGCACCGGCGCCCTGGCGGCGGAAAGCCTGGCCAACGGCATCAAGCGCCGCGCGCCGCAAGGCATCACCACGCGGATGTACGCCTGCGTCGACAAGGCGGGCGAGAACGCCGACGCCATCGGTGCCTGCCTGTCTGCCGAGAAGGCGGCGCAGGACGAACGCCTGGCCACGGTCTACAAGGCGCTGCTCGGCAAGCTCGATGGCAGCGCCAGGGACGCGCTCGTGAACTCGCAACAGGCGTGGCAGGACTTCCATGCCAAGAGCGCCGCCCTGGAGACGAGGCTCTATGGCAAGAGCCCGTTGAACGACCTGCAGCGTCTCGAGAACGAGATCTTCCGCCTGAGCGAACGCGCGAATGCGCTGGACAAATACCTGGCCGCAAAGGGCCAATGACGCTGCGGGCCGTGCTCAGGCGGCGTGCATCGCCGAGAGCCAGTTGCGCAGGATCGCCACGCTATAGCGCGAATCGACCTGTGCGATGAACTGCGCAAAGTCCACGCTCGCCGTGTCGTCCGCGCGGTCGGAAATCGTGCGGATGGCCGCAAACGGCACGCCCCACTCGTGGCAGACCTGGGCGACGGCGGCGCCTTCCATCTCCACGGCCAGCGCGTCGGGCAACGCATGGCGCAGCACGGCGCTTTCGGCCGACGTGCAGACGAAGCGATCGCCGCTGACGATGAGGCCGGAGTGCACCTGCGGCGCCGCAATGCCAAAGGCCTGCATCACCGCGGGCCCCAGCAGCGCATGCGGATCTGCGAGCGCCGCGCATGCGCTTTGCCGCAGGGCATCGGCCAGCGCCGCGTCGGCGGCAAAGCGGGCCACGCCCATCAGCGGAATTTCCCAGCGCGGGAACAGCGGCGAGGCATCGACGTCGTGCTGCAGCAGCTCGGACGACACCACCACATCGCCCACCGCCACCCCCGGTGCCAGGGCCCCGGCCACACCGGCAAACACCACCGCCCGCACCCCGAAATGCGTGATCAGCACCGCCGCCGTGGTGGCCGCCGCCACCTTGCCGACGCGTGAGAGCACCACCACCACGGGCTGCCCCTCAAACGCACCCGTCCAGAAGTCCCGATTGCCGATGCGCACGCGCTGCGCGTCGGACAACAGCGTCAACAGCTCGCTGATCTCCTCGTGCAGGGCGGCGACGATGCCGATGGGGCCATTGGCGTGAGGCTGGGCGGAAGGCACGTTCATGCGGTGGCAGGGCCGGCGTGCGGCGATGGCGTCGAAAACCCGCCATTGTCGCCGCAATCGGCCGGCACCCGCATTGACATTGCCTGCGCCGCCTTCTGCACGGCCGCGTAGCGATCGGCGCGCAGGCGATTCAGGCGCTCCGTCACGGCGTGCAGGACCGGGGCGGCGGCATGTTCGGGGCGGCCGCAGTCGAACGGCGGTGCGGGGGCGTACTCGATGCCGAGCTGCACGGCCTGGGCGTGGTCGGTGCCGGCAATGTCGGCCATGACGGTGAGCGCCATGTCGATGCCCGCCGTCACCCCGCCGCCGGTGATGAGGTTGCCGTCGCGCACGACGCGGGCTTCGTCGACGGTCGCTTCAAACGTGGGCAGCAGGTCGCGCCAGGCCCAGTGGCATGCCGCGCGCTTGCCGCGCAGCAGCCCCGCCGCACCCAGCACGAGCGAGCCCGTGCACACCGAGGTGACATAGCGGGCGCCATCGGCCAGGCGGCGCACCTGCCGCACGAACTCAGCGTCGCCCATGGCTTCGATGACGCCGAAGCCGCCCGGCACGCAGATGAGATCGGCATGTCCGATGTCGGCCAGCCGCTGCACGTTCGAGATCGTGAGGCCGCCGTCGGCATGGATCTCTCCGCCGCGTGCCGAGGCGACGATGCATTGCGCGCCGGGCAGACGCCAGAACACTTCGTGCGGGCCGGTGAAGTCCAGCTGCGTCACGCGGTCGTACAGTGCAAAGACAACGATGAACGGGGATGCGGTCATGGTCCGGTTCTCCGGGGTTTCGGGTGGTTGACGCCTCGTAGCATCGCGCTCTATCGTGTTGGCAGCAATGTCGTGTATCCCACTTTTTCTGCCATGACCCATCGTATTGCCGTGCTGGTCTTTCCCGACTTCCAGGTGCTCGACGCCGCGGGGCCCGTGGCCGCATTCGAGGTCGCAAGCCGCTATCGGGACGACCACTACGCGGTGCGCACGGTGGCCGCCCAGCCGGGCCTGGTGCGCAGTTCTTCCGGCGCAAGCTGGGCGGCCGAGCCGCTGCCCCCGGCCAGCCAGGTCGATACGCTGCTCGTGGCCGGCGGCGACGGCGTGGATGCCGCCATGGCCGATGCACGCACGCGCCGCTTCGTGCAGCGCTGCGCGGCCCGCGGTGCGCGTGTGGCCAGCGTGTGCTCGGGCAGCCTGCTGCTGGCGGCCACCGGCTTGCTGGACGGCCGGCGCGCCACCACGCACTGGGGCCGCAGCACGCAGTTCGCACGTGAGTTTCCGCAGGTGCATCTCGAGGCCGACCACATCTACGTCAACGACGGCCGCTTCTGGACGAGCGCCGGCATCAGCGCAGGCATCGACCTGGCCCTCGCCCTCATCGCCGAAGACCTGGGCGAGCGGCTGGCGCGGGCCGTGGCGCGGCAGCTCGTGGTGTATTACCGGCGGCCCGGCGGGCAATCGCAGTTCTCCGCGCTCAACGAGATGGACTCGGCGCGCGGCCGCTTCAAGCCGCTGCTCGACCATGTCCGCCGCAACCTGGCCGATGCCCACCGCGTCGACGACCTGGCCGGCCGCGCCTGCATGAGCCCGCGCCATTTCGCCCGCGCATTCCAGGCCGAGACCGGCCTCACGCCCGCCAAGGCGGTGGAAAAACTGCGCGTGGAAGCGGCCCGGGCGGCACTCGAGAGCGGCGCGGCCTCGATGCAGCGCGTTGCCACGGAGTGCGGTTTTGGCGATACCGAGCGCATGCGGCGCAGTTTCCAGCGTCTGCTGGGCATGCCGCCGTCAGCATTGCGGGCCCGGTAACACGGCCCAAACCCGCGCCGTTGTGCGATTGGCCTGTCGCAGGCCTGAACCTTGCGTCTGCGCATGCGCGCCGCCCGACCGAGGCGGCAGACATCGAAGAGGAGACGCACATGCCAATCCGCGAATTGCTGACCATCGTGGGGGTCTCGCTGGCCGTCATCACGGCATATTCGCTCGCCCGCGACCTGACGGATGATCCGGTGGGTGCCATCACGCCGCATGACAGCATCGTCCAGACCTATGCGCGCATGAACGGGCCGCACGAGTAAGCGGATGGCGCGCAAACGCCGCCGCAACGCCACGCTGATCGACTGGCCGCCACGGCTGGTGGAAGACATCGCCCGACGCCGGGCGGTGCTCTTCTTCGGCTCGGGCATTTCGGCCAACGCGCGTTCGGCCGACGGTTCGCGGCGCCCGCCCACGTGGGCCGAACTGCTGTGCGAGGCCGCCAACACCATCGCGGCGGATAGCCCGCAACTGGCCGAGGAAGTGCGCGCGTTCGTCGGGCGCGGCGACGTGCTCACCGCCGCCGAGATCGTGCGCCGCACGCTCGGCCAGCGGCGGCTGACCACCCTGCTGCGCCGCCAGCTCGTTGCGCCGGACTTTGCGCCCGCGCCCGTGCACGAAGCGTTGCTGGCGCTGGACTTCCGCATCACGCTCACGCCCAACTTCGATACGCTGTATGAAACGCTGGCCACGGCGCGCGGCATGCCGCCCGTGGCCGTGTGCGACTACAGCGACCCGACCGTCGCCGCGCGCGTGCGCGAAGACCGCAACCTCATCATCAAGACGCATGGCTCGATGACGCAGCCGGCCTCGCTGATCTTCTCGCGCTGCGATTACGTCCGTGCACGGGCACGCTACCGCGCCTTCTACGACCTGGTGGAGGCGCTGCTGCGTACGCATACCTTCCTGTTTGTGGGCTGCGGCATCGACGATTCCGACATGCGCGCGCTGCTCGAGACATACGGCGCCGAGCACCCCGAGGCGGAACGCCACTACTTCGTCGCGGCGGCCGACACGTTCTCCGACCTGACGGCCAGCGTGCTGGAAGACGCGCTGAACCTGCACGTGCTGCGCTATCAGGCACCCGCGGCCGACCACGCCGCGCTGTTGAACGCGCTGCAGGCGCTGGGCGCCGCCGTGGAGGCTGCGCGTGCCGCCATGCGGCCCGGCCGGCGGCGCGCGCCATGACGATCCGCATCGGCATCTCGGGGTGGCGCTATGCCGGCTGGCGCGGCGTGTTCTATCCGGAAGACCTGGCGCAGCGGCGCGAGCTCGAATACGCCTCGCGGCAGTTCAGCACCATCGAGATCAACGGATCGCACTACTCGCTGCAATCCATCGGCAGCTGGCGCGCCTGGTACGACACCGTGCCCGACGACTTCGTCTTTGCCGTCAAGGGCCCGCGCTACCTCACGCACATGCTGCGCTTTCGCGACGAGACGGCGGTGCCGGCCATCGCCAACTTCTTTGCCTCCGGCGTGCTGGCGCTTCGACACAAGCTCGGGCCGTTCCTGTGGCAGTTTCCGCCCAACTATCGCTTTGATTCGCAGCGGTTCGAGCGCTTTCTGTCGCTGCTGCCGCACGACACCGCCGCGGCGCGCGCCCTGGCCCGGCAGCACGATGCGCGCGTCAAGGCGCCCTGGTTTGCCGCACGCGGGCAACAAGCGCTGCGCCATGCCGTGGAAGTCCGCCATGCAAGCTTCTGCACGCCCGAGTTCGTCGCGCTGCTGCGCCGGCACGGTGCTGCGTTGGTGGTCTCGCACGCCATCGCGGAGTGGCCATATCTCGAAGATGTGACGAGCGATTTCGTCTACCTGCGCCTGCACGGCGCCGATGCGCTGTACACCGGCGCCTATTCCGATGCGGCGCTCGACCGCTGGGCCGAACGCATCGACCTGTGGGCGAGCGGACGCGAACCGGCCGATGCACAACGCGCAGGCAGTGCGGCGCGGCCGCGGCGCGCGGGCCGGGACGTGTACTGCTATTTCGATAACGACGTGAAAGTGCAGGCGCCCGCGGATGCGCGGCGGTTGCGGGAGCGCCTGGCCCTGGCAACGTGAGGCGGACGCTGCCCTACCGCCCGTGGCGTTATCCGAGCCGCACGGCTGCGACCAGGCCGCCGCCCTCGCGGTTGGACAGCTTGAGCACACCGCCCGCCGCCTCCGCCAATTGCTGCGCAATCGCCAACCCGAGCCCCGTACCGCCAGACTCCCGGCTGCGTGAATTCTCCAGCCGCACGAACGGCTGCAGCCCCGCACCCAGCTTGTCTTCGGGGATGCCCGGCCCGCGGTCGCCGACCTCCATCACCCGGCCTCGCCGTCGCGGCGCACGCAACACTCGCAAGCCGCAGCGACCGGCATGACACGCGACGAGCGCGCCCGCCCTCACGACTTCCAACGGGCGGGCCGCTTCTGGAGGAAGGCGTCGATGCCCTCGGCGGCGTCTTCTTCCATCATGTTGCGGGCCATGACGTCACCGGCGTACGCATAGGCGTCGGCCAGCGGCATCTGGCGCTGGCGGTAGAACATCGCCTTGCCGTAGCGGATGGCCGCCGGGCTCTTCGAGACGATCTCCGCCACCTTGCGGGCCACGGCATCGTCCAGCTCCGCATCGGGCACAGCCTCGTTGACGAGGCCCCAGTCCGCCGCCGTGGCGGCATCAATGAAGCGACCCGTCACCAGCATGTCGAACGCGCGCTTGGGCAGCACGTTGCGCGACAGCGCCACCGCAGGCGTCGAGCAGAACAGCCCCACGTTGATGCCCGACACCGCAAACCGCGCCGCCTCGGAAGCGATGGCCAGGTCGCAGCTGCCGACCAGCTGGCACCCCGCCGCCGTCGCAATGCCATGCACGCGCGCAATGACGGGCACCGGCAGGGCCTGGATCGCCTGCATCACCACGCTGCAGCGGGCAAACAGCGCCTGGTAGTACGCCAGTTCAGGCGTGCCGCGCATCTCGCGCAGGTCATGGCCCGCGCAGAAGGCCCTGCCCTCGCCGCCGAGTACCACGCAGCGCACGCGGGCATCGGCGGCAATGTCGGCAAGCGCCTCATGCAGCGCATCGAGCATCGCCTCGGACAGGGCATTGAACTGCTGCGGCCGGTTCAGCCGCAGCGTGACGACGCCGTCGCGGTCGTCGCGCAGGACGGGCGGCTCGGTGGTGGTGGCAGCGGCGGAGGCGGTGGGGTGGCGTTCCATGTGCGGTCCTTGTGGCGATGACCTGCGGGAAGAGCAGTCTATCGCCACCACGGGCGCCCCGCACTTGGGCATTGCCCGTGGCCGCCATGAAAGGTTCGCTCACTTCGCGTTGACATCGGCGGCGCGGGTGACTATCACCGGTTCTATAAGACATCGGCAGCGGCGCCGTGCCGCGCCGCACAAACCGGACGGGTGACACGGTCACCGCAAAAAGGGGGTCCATCTTGGTATCGGAAACGGTACACATGCCGCGCGGCCTGCTGCTGAGCCTGTCGCCCGGGCGGCGCACGTACTGGATGGCCCAGGCCGTGGCGCTGCTGTCGCTGGTCGTGCTGGTGTCGGCCTTGCCGTTCGCCAAGGTGCAGCTGCCGCGGCTTCCGCTGTTCGTGCCGATTTACGAATCGGCGCTCATCCTCAATGACCTCATCACCGCTGCGCTGCTGTTCGGCCAGTTCGCCATCACGCGATCGCGCGCCATGCTGGCACTCGCCTGCGGCTACCTGTTCACGGCCGCCACGGCGGTGGGGCATCTGCTGTCGTTCCCGGGCCTGTTTTCCGCGAGCGGCCTGCTCGGCGCAGGGCCGCAAAGCACGGCGTGGATCTACATGTTCTGGCATGCCGGCTTCCCGCTGTTCGTCATGGCGTATGCGGTGCTCAAAACGCGCGAAGAGCGCGAACCCGACCGCTTTGCCGGCCATGTCCTGACGCGCAGAACGGCGCTCGGCACCGTCGCTGCCGTGCTGGGCGCATCGGCCGCCTGCGTGGCGCTTGCCACCGCCGGCGAGCCAGTGCTGCCCGCCATCATGGCCGCCAACCGCTACACCCCCACCATGGCCATCGTGTCGGGCGCCACCTGGTGCTGCTGCATGCTGGCGCTGGCCGTGCTCTGGCGCAGCCGCCCGCACCTCACGCTCGACGTCTGGCTGATGGTGGTGCTGTGCGTGTGGATCTGCGACGTGGCGCTCAGCACCGTCTTCAACGGCGGGCGGTATGACCTGGGCTTCTACGCCGGCCGCGTGTTCGGCCTGATGGGTGCGAGCTTCGTGCTCTTGCTGCTGCTGATTGAGAACACCGTGTTGTATTCCCGCCTGACGGCTGCCCGGACGGAACTGAAGCGGCTGGCGGCGGATGATCGGCAAGACGGGCGCGGCTGAGGCGCTGTTCAGGGCGCCGGCCCAGCGTCCTGCCGGAGGCGCATCAGCTTCTTCGCCCAAGCGGGCACGCAACTGGCACGACGCCGCGACGGCGCACCAGAGAGCTACCCCTCCCTCGGGCGTCTTGTCCGCGCGACAACCCTTCTCTTAGTATCGAGCGCCGCATGCTTTCCGAGCATGCGCCGCACCCAGGGGGGATGCGGATGCCCCAACTGAACGGGATTCAGCGCGGGCAAATGCGCAGACAACACATCCGACAAAACACATGCAGAAAAAGATCGAAAGGACCGCGTTGGCGCTCGGCTTAAGCGCCATGGTGGCTGCTTGCGGAGGTGGCGATGGCGCCGTCAGCAGCGGCGATTTGCATGTCGCCTATGGATGCAGCATGCCGGGCGGCACGATCCCCATGACTTTCACTGACTACAGCGCCAAGGCCACGGTGCAGGGCCTCAACGGCAACACCCCGCATTTCTCGATCGTTTCTGGCCAATTGCCGGCGGGCCTGACACTCAACGGCGATACGGGGGACATCAGCGGCACCGTCACGGCATCTGCCGGCATGTACAACGTGACGATCCGCCTGACGGTCTCTGGCTACTCGGGCTCTCTGGACACGACCTGCCCCATCCAAGTCGCCAACTACACGCTCCGGTACTTCGGCGACAACTACACCAGCGTCGGAAAGTCCTCGACCCTTGCACCGTCGCGGCCATCCACCAGCAAGCCGTTCGGCGAGGCGTACACCATCAGCAACGCCGCAGCCCTGCCGCCGGGCATGTCGTTCGACAGCGCCACGGGAAGAATCACCGGCACGCCCACGACCGCCGGGAACTATGGGTACACCACGGTCACGCAGTACATCACGTTCCAGGGCGTGGTCTACACCTTTTCGGACCCGTATGTCGGGGTCAACGTATCGATGTAACAGCTCGCTGTGCCGCAATCGGACGGCACAACGTCTCATCCCTGCCATCACTCCCGTCTTCCCGGCCCGGCGCGTCGCCGGCAGGTGGCACCAACGCAGCGTCACCACAACGGCCTCAACCAACGAACGGTTGCATAGATGCTTATGCAGACCGTTTGCCTATGGATAGAAAAAACGCGTCGTTCATTCGGCTGCTGCGCCACGGTATCGTTTGATCACCGTCTTTCGCTCTTCGCATCTGCGCAACAGCGAAAGTGCCATCGCATTTCGGGAGCCGAGTCGTGTCCACCCCCCTGAAGATCGTTGCCGTCAATGGCAGCACACAACAGCCGTCGCGCACATTCGCGCTGGTACGCGCGCTGATCGCCGAGCTCGAGGCACGGCTTCACGTCGACGCGCACATCGTCAACCTCGTCGACATTGCGCGCCCGCTGGGCTCCGCGCTCTGGCGCACGGAACTGCCGCCGGAAATCGAAGCCGAGCTGCAGGCCGTGGAAGGTGCGGACCTGCTGATTGCGGCGTCGCCGGTGTATCGCGGGGCGTATCCGGGGCACTTCAAGCACGTGTTCGACCTGGTGGGCCAGGAGGCACTCGTCGACAAGCCCGTGCTGCTCGCCGCCACCGGCGGCAGCGACCGCCATGCGCTCGTGCTCGAACATCACCTGCGGCCGCTGTTCAGTTTCCTGCAGGCACTGACGCTGCCGATCGGCGTGTATGCGGCCACCGCAGACTTTGACGGCTACGCCGTGCGCAGCCCCGCGCTGCAAGACCGCATCCGGCTCGCGGCAGACCGCGCTGCATCGCACTTTGCCGCGCACCGCCGCGTGACCCTGAAAGCCGCCTAGCGGCGCATCGCATCGCCTTGGCAACGGGTGCGGGCCGATTCCGCCTGCGCCCATCCGGACGGCAGCCGGCATCCCGGCGTGCCGGCGGGCCGATGCGTTTCCGGCGCGTGCGGCGCGCACGCCGCGCGCCCCGCCCACCTTGCTGACTTGCCATGACCAACCTATCTGACGTGCAAGCCTTGCGCCCGCCGACCCACGTGCCGGCACGCGAGCCCGCACTGCCCGACCCCACCAAGGTGCGCCGCCTGCGCGACGCCGCCGAGGCCATCGATGCAGCCCATGCGCTCGCCGGCGAATTCCGCCAGGGCGCTTCCGCCCGCGACCGGGAGCGCCGGCTGCCCTGGGACGAACTGGACCGCTGGTCAGCCAGCGGCCTGGGCGGCATCACGGTGCCGAAGGCCTACGGCGGCGCCGAGGTCTCGTACGCGACGCTGGCCGAGGTGTTCGCCATTCTGAGCGCGGCCGATGCGTCGCTGGGCCAGATCCCGCAGAACCACTTCGGCCTGCTGGGCGTGCTGCGTGAAGCCGGCTCGGAGGACCAGAAGCGTCGTTTTTACGCCGAAGTCCTGGCCGGGCAGCGCCTCGGCAACGCCGGCCCCGAGCGGCGTTCCGCTGCCAGCCGCACCATCCTCGAGGGCACCACGCGCCTGCGCCGCACGCCGCAAGGGCTGCGGCTGAGCGGCACGCGGTATTATTCGACCGGCGCGTTGTTTGCGCACCGCGTGCCCACGCGCGCGCTCGACGACGAAGGCCGCGCCGTGCAGGTGTGGGTGCCGCGCAATGCCGCCGGCCTGACGGTGGTGGACGACTGGTCTTCGTTCGGCCAGCGGACCACCGCCAGCGGCACCGTCATCTTCGACAACGTGGCCGTCTCCGAAGACGACGTGCTGCCCATCTGGAAACTCGCCGCGCGGCCCAGCCTGTACGGTCCGAATTCGCAGCTGATCCAGGCCGCCATCGACCTTGGCATTGCACAGGCCGCGTTTGACGACACGCTGGCGTTCGTGCGCGAACATGCGCGGCCATGGACAGACGCCAAGGTCGAACGCGCCGCCGACGACCCGTACATCATTGCCGACGTCGGCCGTCTGGCCATCGACATCGAAGCCGCGCGCGCCGTCCTGCAGGAAGCCGCGCAAACGCTCGATGCCATCGCCGCGCAGCCCATCACCGATGCCGGCAGCGCCCGCGCCTCCGTTGCCGTGGCCGAAGCCAAGGTGCTGACCACCGAGGTGGCGCTGCAGGCCAGCGAAAAGCTGTTCGAACTCGCGGGCTCCTCCGCCACGCGCGCCCGGCACAACCTCGACCGCCACTGGCGCAACGCACGCACCCACACGCTGCACGACCCCGTGCGCTGGAAGCTGCACCTGATCGGCAACTACCAGCTCAACCAGGCCTTCCCGCCCCGGCACTCCTGGAACTGACATGTCACTGCTTTTCACCCCGCCACCCGAGGACGGCCGCGTGCCGCCGGCCCCTGCCCCGCAGCAAACCCCGCACGTAGTGCGCGACGATGCCGAGGCCATCGAGATCGCCCACCGGCTCGCGGCCGTTTTCGCACCCGACGCCGCGTTGCGCGACCGCGAGCGCCGCCTGCCATGGGCCGAACTGGAAGCGTTCAGCGCCAGCGGCCTGTGGGGCATCACCGTGCCGCGCGAGTACGGCGGCGCCGGCGTGTCCAACACCACGCTGGCCGAGGTGATCGCCATCATCGCCGCGGCCGACGGCTCGCTGGGGCAGATTCCGCAGAACCACTTCTACGCGCTGGAAGTGCTGCGCGTGGGCGGCACCGCGGCGCAGAAGGCGTTCTTCTATGCGCGGGCGCTGGCCGGTGAGCGCTTCGGCAATGCGCTGGCCGAGATCGGCCACAAGGATTTCCGCCGGCGCACGCGCCTCACCCAGGACGGCGACGGCTTTCGCATCGACGGCAAGAAGTTCTACTGCACCGGCGCGCTGTATGCGCACTGGATCCCCACCCTGGTGGTGGCCGAGGATGCGGGCCGGGAGGTCACGTGGCTGGCCTTCGTGCCACGAGCGGCCGCCGGCGTGACCGTGACCGACGACTGGGACGGCTTCGGCCAGCGCGTCACCGGCAGCGGTTCGGTCAGCTTCGACAACGTGCGGGTGGAGGCGGAATGGGTCGTCCCCTTCCTCGCCTCGTTCGAGCGGCCGACGACCATCGGGCCGGTCGCGCAGCTCATGCACGCGGCCATCGACCTCGGTATCGGGCGCGGTGCGCTGGCCGCGACGCTGCCGTTCCTGCGCGACCATGCGCGGCCCTGGATCGACGCCCGCGTGGAGCGCGCCACCGACGACCCGCTGACGCTGCATCACCTCGGCGAAGTGCACGTGCGCCTGCGGGCCGCCGAGGCCCTCGTGCGCCGCGCCGGCCGCATCACCGATGCCGCGCAGCAGGCGCCCGATGAACGCACGGTGGCCGAGGCGTCGGTCGCGGTGGCGGCCGCCCGGGCGCTGACCACCACGGCATCGCTGCTGGCGGGCACGCGCCTGTTCGAACTCGGCGGCACGTCGGCCACGCTTGACCACCGCGGGCTGGACCGCTTCTGGCGCAACGCGCGCACGCACACGCTGCACGACCCCGTGCGATGGAAGTACCACGCGGTCGGCAACTTCCACCTCAACCACACGCTGCCGCCGCGGCACGGAGCAATCTGATGGCGGGCAAGCGCATCCTGCTCAACGCGTTCAACATGAACTGCGTCGGGCACATCAACCACGGCCTGTGGACGCACCCGCGCGACCGCTCGGCCGACTACAACACGCTGGAATACTGGACCGACCAGGCCCGCACGCTCGAACGCGGCCTGTTCGACGGGCTGTTCATCGCCGACATCGTGGGCGTGTATGACGTCTATCGCGGCAATGTCGATGTCACGCTGCAGGAATCGATCCAGTTGCCGGTCAACGATCCGCTGCTGCTGGTATCGGCCATGGCGGCCGTGACGCAGCATCTGGGCTTTGGCGTCACTGTCAACCTGACGTACGAGCCGCCTTACCTGCTTGCCCGGCGTTTCTCGACGCTGGACCACCTCACGCGCGGGCGCATCGGCTGGAACATCGTCACCGGCTACCTGGACAGCGCAGCCCGCGCCATGGGCCTCGACAAACAGTTTGCCCACGACGAACGCTACGACCGCGCCGACGAATACCTCGAGGTGCTCTACAAGCTCTGGGAAGGCAGCTGGGAAGACGACGCCGTGCGGCGGGACAAGGCCGCCCGCGTGTTTGCCGATCCGGCCAGGGTGCGCAAGGTCCAGCACAGCGGCCGCTACTACAAGGTGGACGGCTATCACCTCGCTGAGCCGTCGCCGCAGCGCACGCCGGTGCTGTTCCAGGCAGGCAGCTCTGGCCGCGGGCAGCGGTTTGCCGCGCGCCATGCCGAGTGCGTGTTCATCTCACCGCCGAACAAGGAAGCCGCGCGCCAGACCGTGGCCGCGCTGCGCGAGCAGCTCTTGGCGGCCGGCCGGCGCCCCGACGACATCAAGGTCTTCATGGGCGCCGCCGTGGTCACCGGACGCACCGAGGCCGAAGCCCATGCCAAGCATGCGGACTACCGCGCCTACGCCAGCCGTGAAGCCGGCCTTGCGCACTTTGCCGCCAGCACCGGTGTCGATTTCTCGCGCCACGGCCTGGACGACCCCATCGACTACGGCGGCGGCAACGCCATCGAATCGGCCACCACCACCGCCGCCCGGCATGGCTGGACGCGCCGCAAGCTGCTCGAGCTGTTCGAGCTCGGCGGACGCTACCCCGCCATCGTCGGCGACCCGGGGCAGGTGGCCGACACGCTCATCGAATGGATCGACGAGACGGGCATCGACGGCTTCAACCTGAGCCGCACCGTGGTGCCCGAGAGTTATGAGGATTTCGTCGACCTCGTGGTGCCGGTGCTGCAGGAGCGGGGCCGCTACAAGACCGCGTATGGCGAAGGAACGCTGCGCCACAAGCTCTTTGCCGAAGGAGACCGCCTGCCCGCACGCCACGCCGCCGCCGGATTCCGCCACCTCTGACCGCCTTCTTCCGACACATCCCAACCGACCATGAAGCTCTCGCGCCTGCTCCCTACCCTGTTTGCCGCCCTCGTTCCGGTGCTGATGTCTGCCGCGCATGCCGCGCCGCTGCGCATCGGGGTCACGCCCGGGGCGCTTGCCGATTCCGTTGAAGTGGCCGCCGCCGAGGCGCGCAAGCAGGGGCTCGATGTGAAGGTCGTCGAACTGACCGACTGGACCACGCCCAACGTCGCACTCGCCTCCGGCGATCTCGATCTCAATTACTTCCAGCACCAGGCCTTCCTGGACAACGCCATCAAGGAACGCGGCTATGCGTTCAAGAGCGTGGGCATTGGCGTGCTCGGCAACATCGGCCTGTATTCGAGCAAGATCAAGCGCCTGTCCGACCTGAAGGACGGGGCGCGCGTGGCCGTCGCCAACGACCCCGTCAATCAGGGCCGCGGGCTGCTGTTGCTGCAGAAGGCCGGCCTCATCAAGCTGCGCGACGGCGTCGGGGCGCGCGGCACGCTCAACGACGTGATCGCCAACCCGAAGAAGCTGAAGTTCGTCGAGATCGAAGGGCCGCAGCTCGTGCGCGCGCTGGACGACGTGGATCTCGCCCAGGGCTATCCCGCGCACTTCGTCAACGCCGGCAAGCCGGACGTGGCGAGCGCCGGCCTGCTGTATTCCGGCATCGACGACGAGTACTTCGCCATCCGCTTCGTCGCGCGCAACGACAACGCCAACGACCCGCGCATTGCGCGCTTCATCAAGCTGTACCAGGACTCGCCCGCGGTACGCCAGCAGGTGCGCACGTCCTACGCCAACGACGACAAGCTCTTCACCCTGCCCTGGGTCAAACGGTGATGCCATGACCACGCTCGCTTCCAACCCCGCACACGCCTGGCCGGGCGCCCCGGCCGACCCCGCGGCGCACGCGCGGCACGCCGACGCAGCCATCGCTGCGCCGGGTGCCGGCACGATCCGCTTTCGCAACGTCGGCAAAACGTACCGCGCAGCCGCCGGTGACGTGCATGCGCTGCAAGGCATCGACCTCGACATTCCGGCCGGGGGCATCTTCGGCATCATCGGCCGCAGCGGCGCCGGCAAGTCGAGCCTGCTGCGCACCATCAACGGGCTGGAGAAGCCGACCAGCGGCCAGGTGCTGGTCGACGGCGTGGACGTCGGGACGCTCGGCACCGCCGCGCTGGTGGCGCTGCGCCGGCGCATCGGCATGATCTTCCAGCACTTCAACCTGCTCTCGGCCAAGACCGTGTGGGAAAACGTCGCGCTGCCGCTGAGGGTGGCGGGCGTGCCGCCAGCGGAAATCGCCGAGCGCGTGGACACCCTGCTGACGCTCGTGGGGCTGGAGGGCAAGCAGCATGTGTATCCGGGGCGCCTGTCGGGCGGGCAGAAGCAGCGTGTGGGCATCGCCCGTGCGCTCGTGCATCGGCCGGAGATCCTGCTGTGCGACGAGGCGACCTCCGCGCTCGATCCGGAAACCACCGACGCCATCCTTGCCCTGCTGCGCGACATCAACCGGCGCCTGGGCCTGACCATCGTGCTCATCACGCACGAGATGGGCGTGATCCGCGATATCTGCGACAACGTGCTGGTGCTCGAAGCGGGCCGCATTGCCGAGCAGGGCCCCGTGTGGCGCGTGTTCGGCGATCCGCAGCACGACGCCACGCGCGCCCTGCTCGCACCGCTGCGCGGCGGCCTGCCCGAAGACGTGGCCTTGCGCCTGGAGCCCGCGCCGCCTGCCCGCGCGCCGTTCGAGCAGCTGATCGAACTCGCCTACACCGGCGTGGCGCCCGTGCCGGACCTCGCGCACATCGCCCAGGCGCTGCGCCATCCCACCCGCCTGCTGCGGGCGGATCTCGACCGCATCCAGGGCCGCACGCAGGGGCGCCTGCTCGTCGCCGCAGCGGGCAGCACGCTGTCGCACGACGCGCTCGTCGCGTTGCAGCTGTCCCAACACACCCGGAGCCTTGGCTATGTCGCCGCTCACGATTGACCGCATCTGGCAGGGCCTGCTCGACACGTTGACGATGGTGTCGGCGTCTGCACTGATCGCCGTGCTGGCGGGCATCCCGCTGGCGCTGATCCTGGTACTCACGGCGCCGGGCAGCGCGCTGGAATCACCGCGCGTGCACCGCGTGCTGGGTGCCGTCATCAACGGCTTCCGGGCCACGCCGTTCATCATCCTGCTCGTCGCGCTGCTGCCGTTCACGCGGCTCGTGGTCGGCGCCACCATCGGCGTGTGGGCAGCGGTGGTGCCGCTGTCGATCAGCGCCACGCCGTTCTTCGCGCGCATTGCCGAGATCAGCCTGCGCGAGGTGGACCGCGGGCTGGTGGAAGCCGCGCAGGCCATGGGCTGCACGCGCCGCCACATCGTCTGGCACGTGCTGCTGCCCGAGGCGCTGCCCGGCATCATCGGCGGCTTCACGCTGACCATCGTCTCGCTGATCGGGGCGTCGGCCATGGCGGGTGCCGTGGGCGCCGGCGGCCTGGGCGACATCGCCATCCGCTACGGCTACCAGCGGTTCGACACGACCGTCATGGCGGTGGTCATCGTGCTGCTCATCGGGCTGGTCAGCCTCGTGCAGTGGGTCGGCGACCGGTCGGTGCGGCGGCTGAAGGCCCGATGACGGCAACGCGGCTCAGGGCACGATCACGACCGGCTCGTCAGGGTGGATCAGCCCGACATTGCGATGCGCGAACTGCGGGTTGAGCTGCAGCAGCTGCGCCAGGGCGGCCTCGACCTGCTGCTCGTGCGACATCGCCTGGCGCTGCGCATCGGAGACGTGTGCCTCGTGCAGCAGCGGCGTGCGATACCGGTCTGCAATGCCGTTGAGTGTGTCACCCGGCTGCACCACGTATTCGGAATGCGTGGGCTGCGGGGTGGCCGATGTGCCGGGCGGCTGGCTGGTTGAGGGCGCACTCGCGCTGGCCGATGGCGAAGGCGAGCTGGACGGCGAGACGGTTGGCGACGGCGACACCGAAGGCGATGCCGATGCACTCGGTGTTGCGCTCGGTGCCGCGCCAGGCGACTGCGTGACAGCCGGTGTGCCGGGCGGACGCTTGTTCTTGTCGTCCTGCATGAACAGCGGCTTGATCAGGTTGAATGCATACGCCGAGAGCGGCAGCAGCGCGATGGCGATCTTGTGCTTGCTCACAAACTCCGACGCGTTCGGGAAGTGCGAGCTGAAGCGCGAGAGGCCGAGCGCGCCCGACGACAGCAGCATCGGCACGCCCTTGAGGTAGTCGCCACCCATCATCTGCGCGGCGCCGAGCAGCATGCCGCCGGTGGCGGCCAGCGTGTCCGCCGAGATATCGAGCCCGCGCACCGTGCGGCTGCGCTGCTCAATGTCGATGTTGCGGCCGCGCCCGAGCAGCACGCCGGTGGTATACGCGATCGACGCCACCGTGCCGCCCGTGGGCAGCACGTACCAGATGGCCGAATCGTGGGCCAGTGTCCAGGCCTTGGTGGCCATGGCGTGTGCATACGAGGCCAGCCCCGCGCTGTAACCGCCGATGGCGAGCTGCCGGCCCCAATAGCCGAGCTTGGTGCGCGGGTGGCCCAGGTGCACCTGCTGCAGCCCGGTGCCGCTGAAGATGGCCTGGATCTGTTTGACCAGGTCGGCCGACACGGCCTGGGTAGCCTCGGTGGCCTGCGTGCGCGTGATTTCGCGATTGCCCAGGCGCTGGTAGATGTTGTGCACGCTCCAGTTGGCTTCGGCCACGAAGGTGCGCAGCCGCGTTTCGATG
The DNA here is from genome assembly GCF_001683835.1 of Ralstonia sp. RL. NCBI lineage: Bacteria > Pseudomonadati > Pseudomonadota > Betaproteobacteria > Burkholderiales > Burkholderiaceae > Ralstonia > Ralstonia sp. RL. The sequence goes on from NZ_LWRX01000169.1 coordinate 84,250, forward strand.
TCGGCCAAGTCGGCCGGCACGGTCTTCTCCGACGTGTGGTCCGGCAGTGCCTTGACGAGCCGGTCGACCATCGTCTGCGTGGCTTCGCTGAAGACGCGCGGATCGGCCCGCTCGATGGTCGCCATCGTCGCCTGATGCAGCACCTGCGCCGAGCGTCCGACCCGCAGCAGCAGCATGGAGGGGTTGCTGGCCAGCGAAACCGTGTTGGCCCCGGTGCCCGGGATGCCGATCAGCACCGCACCGGCGCCCCCTGCCAAGGAGGCACCCACGGTCATCACTTCGCGCGCACGCGTGCCGAGCTTGGGCTTGGCGCCTTCCACGCCCAGCGCATTGAGTTCCGCGGATGCCTGTTCCGGCTTGAGCAGCACCTTGCGCGCGGTCTGCGTGGTCTGGACACGCCCCGCGCTCTGCGGCTCGCCGGACGCGTCCACCGACAGGGCCTTCTCGTTTTCCACCATCTGCCTCCAGGTGGGCAGCGGTGTGGCCGGGTCGCGGGCCGATGCCGGCAGCGCCTTGGCGCCCGCGGGGCGCGCAGCCACGCCCATCTCGTCCGTCCATTGCTTGGCAAACTGACTGGCGAGTTCCTCCTTCGGACTCAGGCGCCCCTTGGCGTCCCACAGCGGTTTGGCAAAGGCGATCTCGGTGGCGCGGGCACGATTGACGAGTGCGGTCGTGTTGCCGTTGAAGACGCGGTCGATGATCGCGTTGACCTGGCTGTCCGAGAGGTTGTACTTCTGCCTGCCAAGCCGCGCGATCTCGGCCAGCAGCACCTGGTTCTGCGCGTCGTACTGGCTCTTGGACGGGCGTTCGAACACACGCGTGAGGGCATCGTCGCCATGCAGCCGGCCCTGGGTGGGCGCGCCGTCCTGCTCGAAGCGCAGCACCATGTCGGCGACGGCGGTGTTCAGCCGTTCGTTGGCGATGGCATCAGCACCATTGGTGGCGTACGACACGCCCATGTGCACCCAGGGCAGCGTGGGCCGCTCCAGCACCTGTTCGACGAGCTTGGCATTGCCGCCGCCTGGCACCGGCTCGAGCACCGTATCCCAGCCGTGGAAGCTGACCATCACGTGGGGCGCCGGCGCATCGGCATGGGTGGCGCCCCACTTCTCCAGCATCGAGAACAGCCGCACGTGGTTGTCGTACGCGTCATTGGTGCGTGCGGTGAAGTGGTTGTTGGTGCCGATCAGCGGCCGCGACGGCGCGAACTCCAGCCGGATGACCACGCCGGTCTGCGACGACAGGTCGAGCCATTTGTCGAGATGCGACTGATGCAGATCGTCGAGGAACAGCTTCTTCTGGTCGGCGCCGCTGCCGGACTTGATCTGCGCGTTGGCATGGTCGATCGTCGCGTTGTTCACGTCGATCTGCTTGGCGGCCTGCACAAAGCTCGGGTCCTGGCGCTTGCCCACGGCAGCGCGCAGCGAATACGGGTCCACCACGAGCGAGATCACCGGCATGGCGCCGCCGGTTTTCTTGATGAACGCCAGCGCCTTGGCGGGATCGTCGCGCAGTCGGTATGCCCGGCCCATCGGCGCCAGCCGCGCCTGGAGCGGGAATTCCGAGCGCAAAAACGTGTTGACCATGTGCCGGTCTGCCGTGGCCGCCGCCGAGAACCGCTGTGCCATGCGCTTGCCCGCAAACGGCACGCGGCGCGACACGGTGTTGGCAGCAACGTCGCGCGCCACGCGCAGCTTGAGCTTGAGCTTGCGCCACAGCTGCGCATCGGCCATCACCACTTCGGGCGCATGGTCCTTGACGGGCTTGAATTCGACATTGCTGGCGTAGGGATCGTCCTTCTTGCCGGCCAGCAGTTCAACCTCGTCCAGAGGCCGCGTCAGGTTGCCCAGCTTGGGCGCGTCGGGCGGCAGCGCCACCGTGGTGGTGCTGGAGAGCACCGGCTGGTACACGCCAATCTCCAGACCGCTGCCGCTGCGCTGCCATGCCTCGAACTGGTCGGGCGGCAGGCGCGTGAGCAGGAAGTGGGTATCCGCACCAAAGCTGTCGTGCCCGATCGCCAATTCCTTGGCCGGGGTGCCGTTGTGCGGCGTGGCCGGCTTGTTCCAGGCGGCATACCACGTGAGCGAGTTGCCGGTATCGCCGTCCGGCTCCAGGCGGCCCGTGGGCGTATGGCGGGCCAGCTTGCCCGCGTGGTCGGCCGTCTCGTAGACGTAGATGTAGTGCGTGCCGGCTTCGAGCCAGCCTTGCTTCGCCAGGTCGCGCAGGTGGGCGATGTTCGGCCCGCTGTAGTCGAGCGCATGGGCGTCGGACTCGGGCAGCATGCGCGCGTCGGCGTAGCCGAGAGCCGAGCCTTCCAGCGGCGTGCCGGTCGTGACGGGCGCCTCCAGCGTGCGCTGCCGCCATTGCAGAAGCTGCGCCGCGCGCCCACGCAGGAAGCCGCCGTTGGCCCGCCGGTTCAATGTGGTGGCGGCCTGTGCAATCTCGCCCGGCTTGAAGGCCGGCATGCCGTATTCGGCCTGCTTCCACAGCGTGCGCGGCTTGAGGAAGCCGCCCAGCTCCTTGACCGTCTCGGGCTGCATCGAGCTGACCACGAAGCGCACGCTGCGCGGCGCGCTGCGCAGCGTGCGCGCGCCGTGCGTCTGCTGCCGGGCAAAGGCGGCTTCGAGGCTGCGCCCGGGCACGGTGGCGCCGTCCATCGGCGCATCCACGTGGTACGTCCATGTGCCGTCGGTGCCGCGCCTGGCATAGCCTTTGGGCGCACCGCCCTTCCTGTCGATCACGTAGATGATGTCGCTGTCCTTCGCGGCGTCGGTGGCGTCTTTCACGCTCTTGTAGCGCTTGGCGTGCCCAAGCTGCTGTATATCGGCCACGACCTTCGCGTCGATCTTGTCGGCCGCCGGTGACAGCACGTGCGAGCCGTCATCGCCATTGATGCGCGATGGCCCGCCAAACGCCTGCAACCGCTCGTACGACACGGGGCTGATGTAGAAGTCGACGTCCTTGCGTGCGCTGCGCATTGCCGAGTTGTCGCCGCGCACGGCGCGCTTGACGATCTTCGGCACGTTGCTGCCACGCACCGCCGTGGGCGGCGCGAAGGTGCCGTCGTCACGCACTTGCGTGGTGGCGACGATGACCGGCGTGCCGTCCGGCTGGCGGGTGTCCTTGAGTGCGATCAGGACGGTCTTGCTGCCGGCCTTGGTGGCCAGCTGGCTCAGCTTGGGCACCTCGGCGCCGGGCACGTGCCGCAGCGTGCGCAGGTCTTTCACGTCGAGCCATTCGGCGGCCTTCGCGGCGGCCTTCTGAGCGTTCGATGCCGCCGCCGAGGCCGGTGCCGGCATGTGCGGTGTGCCGGGCGCCGCGCCGTTCCAGCGCGAGGCGTAGTACTGCGCGTAAGTCTGGTCCGGCGCCGTGGACGTGCGCATGCTGCCCATGGTCTGCGCCAGGCGCAGGTAGGCCTCGGGGTTGTTGGCATCCCATTGGGCATAGGCCTGTTCCAAGGGCTGCGGCATCTGCGCGCGGGCGCCGATGTCCACGCCCGTTGCGGCCAGCACCTCGTCGCGCACGTTGAACGCGTTGCCCTGCGCGCTGGCCTCGGCGGCGAGCGCGGTCTGCACGTAGCTGCCCTCGCTTTGGCCTTGCAGGCCCAGCAGATCGAGCTCGACCTTCACGGCGTGATCGGTCTCATGGCCCAGCGTGTAGACGAGCGCCCCGGCGTCGGGCGCGTTGGCATCGAGCGTGATGGTCTTGCGCTCGGCATCGACCGCAGAGCCGCGGTTGCTGGGCCCGAAGCGCACCGCCCAGCCGGCGTCGTGCAGCAGGCGCAACTGGCGCGTGAGCGTGTCGGAGGCGCCAATCAGGGCATGGGCCGCGGGCGGCAGCGGCGCGCCGCCAAACGCCATCGTCACGCGATCGCCCGGCGTGGTCTGGTAGGTGGCATCCTGCGGGCGGTACTGCGTGCCGGTGCCGCTGTAGTCGGGCGAGCCGGCCCGCCGGTCCACGGGGCCGCCGAGGTTTCGCGCCGGGTTGGCGGGGTCGACGCCGATCTCGGCAAAGCGCCGGCTGGTGGCCTTCTGCAGCGCGGCGCTGTAGTCGAACGGTACGCCGTATTGCGCGGCGGCCTGCTGCGCCAGCACCGTGTCGTGCTGCGCCAGGGAGATCGCATAGGCGCGGATGCTGCCAAAACTCTGTTCCGGGCCCGGCGTGCGGCCGATGTTGGAGGCGCCAAACTGCGTGTTGCCGGCGGCAAACCGGTCGATGGCACTGAGCAGCCGGTCCACCATCGCGGGCGTGGGCTCCGCCGCGGTGGACACGCCGCGCAACTGCGCCTGCGTCATCGACGGCACGGTGTCGTGGAAGTGGTCCGGATGCTGCTGCTGGTAGTGCCGCAACGCCTCCACCACGCGATCGACAGCCGCGCGGTCGGTGGCATACACGACGATGTTGTCGGCGCGCGGGCCGGCGGCGTCGGGGCCGGCCGCCTTGGCTGCATAGACGCCCGGGAAGCGGCCGGGCTGATCCACCACGCCGCGCACCAGGAAGTCGAGCACGTCCAGCACGTGCGGCGTCTTGGCGTTGACATAGACGCGCTCGGTGACGGCGTTCGGGTCGACGAGGCCGTCCTCGCGCATGAAGTGATAGAACGTGGTGCGCGCGCGGCCTTCCGTCGGCATCGTGCTGTCAACGAAGGCGCCGTCGGCTTGCGACACGGTGTAGGCGCCTTCGGGGCGCTGCTCTGCCAGGGCGATCAGGCGCGGGAAATAGAACTCGCCCGGCATGGTGTCTTCCGGCCCCGTGACGCCGCCCGTGCGGGCGTACAGGCGGTACACGTCCTTGTTGCTCAACGCACCGTTGGCTGCGTCTGCGCCTTCCGCCTGCACGCGGGCCAGCAGCGCCTGCTGCGACTCGAGTGCCGATTCGGCGCCACGCGGGCCCCGCTCCGGCAGCACGCGCTGCGCCGGCGAGCTGCCCGGGGCGGGCGCCACGCCCGGCATGCGCACGCCCGATGCGGCCAGGTCGGCCACCGCGGCCGCGTAGGCGCGCCGTTGCGACGCGCCATGCTGGCGCGCCACGCCCATGCCGGCACCCATGAGCCCGGCCGAGGTGAAGAACTGCACCCAGTCTTCACCCGTCGCCTGCCCGTTGGATGCCGCCAGCGACTGCCCCTGGTGCAGCATCGCGGCAAGGTTGGTGTTGAGCGCGCCGGTGCCCATCAGCCGATACGCCAGCGCGCCGCCGCCCAGGAACTGCAGCCCCGCCAGCCGGCGCAGGCGTGCCGGCAGCCTGGCGAGCACGTCGGCCCGGTTGAGCAGCGGGATGGCCTCGTTCAAGCGCTGCAGGCGCATCGTGCCCAGCGTGAGATCGGCAGCGACACCCGGGTTGCGCGTGACGCCAAACACGGCATTCAGCCGTCGCGCCGCGTTGGCGGTGGCCGCGGGCGAGCCGTACAGCGCGCGGCTGAGCACGGCGTTGGTGAGGTTGTTCTGGAACGGCCGCAATGCCCAGCGATTGTCATTGAGCAGGCTGATGCGCGCGGCTTCTTCGGCGCTCGCGCCACGCGAGATGCGCACCGCGTTGATCGCCTCCATGAGATCGGCGTTGTAGGCGCCCACGCGCGCTCCAGCCACGGCCGTGCGGTTGATGAGCCCGCCGACACCGGCGGCGCCGCCCAGCACGTTGGCACCCAGGCCCACCCAGTTCCACGGGTCTTCACGGCCCTTGGCGGTGGAGAGCGCATTGATCGAGTGTGCCGCGCCTGCCACGGCCGTCACCGCAAAGTACGCATCGGCCAGGTTCGACAGCACCACGGCCCATAGCGCAGCGGTCTCGGGCTGCACGACGGTGGTGATGATCCCGGCCGCCACCGTCAGGCCGATCTCCAGGTCGGTCTTCAGGTGCTCCCAGTTGTACCAGTGATCGTCGGGCTTGTAGGTCTTCCAGTAACCGTCGCCGGTCATCAGGTTGCCGTTGGCATCGACCACCCAGTGCGGCTGCGCGATCAGCAGGCCGCGATCCAGCCCGCTGTGCGATTCCCACTCGCCATAGCCGTTGCGCACGGTGGTATCGGCCGGGCCCACGTCGATATAGCGCCCGTCGGTGCCGATGCCCTCCATGATGGCCAGGCGCTTGGCGTCGCCCTTGCCCTCGCGGTTGTCCCACCACTGCATCGACAGCGAGGTGAGCACCACGGGCGTGGTGCCGCTGGGCGTGGTCACGCCTTCGCCGCGCATGAGCTGGCCGGCCACCTGTGCCAGCGTGGTCTTGTGGCCCTTGTGGTCGTAGACGACTTCGTTCCCGCTGTATTCCGCGAACTGGCCGTCGGCCATGGCTTGCTGCTCGCCGAGCGTGCGCGCCGTGTAGGTCGGGTCCAGCCCGTATGCCTGACCCACGGCGTTGTACACCTGGGCCTGGCTGGTGGTCGTGTGCATGCCGTCCTGCCAGGGCAGGCCGACGGTGTTGCCGCTGGCCGTGACACCGGCGGTGGTGCCTGAGCTCACGCCTGCGGTGTCGGGGGTCCAGTTCAGATCGTTCTGCAGCCGAGGGCTCGCATTGGTGGCGTGGGGCGCGGTGCTGACGGGCGCCGGCGGCCTGGAGGCCTCCTTGATGCCGGTCTCGCGCCGGATCTCCTTGCTGACCTCGTCGTCGATGTTGTCCCCGAGGATGTCTTGCGTGAGCTGCATCGGGACGTTGTCGTCCTTCACATCCGCCAGCCCGAAATCCTGCCCGGTGACCACGGCCATGCCACCGCCGCCGACGAAGTACGTGGTGTTCAGCCGCGAATCGACCGATTCCGTGCCCAGCCCGCCCTTGTCGATGGGCTTGAGCATCAGGCCTTCGATCTGCTTGCGCAGGTCGGTCATGTCCTGGTTGCGTGCACCGCCGGCGGCCGCGTAGATGCGCGACATGGCCTTCAGGTCGGTCACGTCCAGCTTGCCGCGGAACTGGCTGTGGTACAGCGCAGCGGCCAGGTCCGGCGCGACGCCGTTCATCTGGTCCGCTGCTGCGTTGGCCTGGTCTTTCTTGTCCTTGCCGAAGACCTGGGCGCCGCTCTGCTGAAACAGCGACTGCGTCTGCGGTGCCTGGATCGTGTCGTCCAGCAGTTGCGCGTAGAAGATCGTGCCCTTGTAGACATCGAGCGCCGTGCCCATGGCAGTGAGCCGGCCCTGCGGCGAATCCTTGCCGTCGTTGGCGGCCGTGCACATCATCGGCGCGTGGTCGAGGATGGATTGCAGCGCGCGCTGCTGCAGGCCCGAGACGCTCGCGTCGCCCATGACCTGGTCGAACAGCGGGTCGCCGGACTGCATGCCCGCGAGCAGACCGGTGAGCCGCTTGGCCGCCGCCGCGTCGCCCTTGCCTGGGCCGCCGTTGGTTTGCAGGGCGTGCGCGGCAATGTGCAGCGCCTGCTGCGCGCCCAGCGCCGTCTGCCATTGCTGGAAGCTCGTCAGCAACTGCTTGAACTCGGGCGAGTTCTTGCCGGTGCCGCGCGCCGCGTCCATCTCGGGCGCGATGCCGGCCATGGTGACGGCGTTCTGCGCCTTCCACAGGGTATCGACGTTGTCGGGGCTGAGCTGCCAGTCGCCATCCTCGGGCTTGCGGCCGGCGGCAACGTTCAGCGCCTTGTCGAGATCGTCGTGATACGCCTGCAGGGCGCGTGCGGCAGCGGCCTTGAGCTCTGCGTTGTCGGGCGCCTTGTCAGACTTGGCCTTGGCGTCCTGCCACGCCGCGTAATCGGTTCGGGCCTGCGTGACCGCGCCGTCGAGCGCCTTCTGGTCGGGCTGGATGTCCTGCTTCATGATGCCGGCCGTCACGCGCAGCACGTCCGGGTCCAGCACGTTCAGCTTGGCAAGGTCCTTGGCCCCGGCCTCCACTGGGTCCTGCGTCGGGTCCTTGTAGTAGTCCTCCAGGTGCTGCTGCGCCGCCACGGTCAGTGCGGATTGCGTCAGCATCGCCTCGTTCTGTTCGTTGCCGCCGAGCCAGGCCCGCGTGGCGGCAATCGCCTCGGGCAGCGTCATGCCGCTGGCCACCAGCTGGCTCAGATGGGCGGTGGTGTCGGGCTGGGCGCCGTCGCGCTGCGTGTCCGGCGTCTTGGCATCGGGCGTCGCCGCCAAGTTGCCCTTGCGCAGGGCGTTCACGCCGTCCTGCAGATCCTGTTCGGTAAACAGCTGGGCGGCATCGACATCCTTGGTGGCCTGGTCGATCGGGTCGCTGGGGGGCTGCGCGGTCTTGTCGCCTGACTTGTCGCCGGTCTTGTCCTGCTGCCGCGCCACGGTCACGGCCTGGGCACGTGCCAGCACCGCTGCCTGCGCCCACGTGCGGTTGCTGATGTCGGCGTTGGCCTTGTCGTTGCGGGCGGCATCGAGCGCCTTCTGCAGGCCGGCCGCATCGGCCGTGCCGCCGCCCAGCGCCTTGTTCAGCGCCGCCTGGGCCTTGGACAGGTGGGCCGCATCGTCCGGCCCCACCTGCACCGTCGTCGGCGACGGCTTCAGGCCGGTGTGCTTCTGCAGCGTTTTTGACAGCGCACCGTTCGGGTCTTCATCGATGATCGCCTGGTACGGCGCCATCGACGCATTGTTGGCCTTGGCCAGCCCCAGCGTGTCGAACGGTGTGTTGGGCGGCGTGTAGCCGTTTTCCTTGTAGCGGTCCAGGTCGGCCTGCGCATTGGAGAGGAAGGACCGCAGGCTGCCCATGACATGCGCCGCACCGTCGCTCTTGGGGCCGCCCAGTGCGTTGACGATGCGGCTGATGGGGCCGTAGTAGTCGTCGCGCTCGTCCAGCGTCTTCATGCTGGGGGCGTAGATCTCGGGGTCGCCCGCCTTGATCTTGCTGTCGATCTTGCCCTGCAGGTTTTGCGTGTAGAGCGCCTGTGCCAGCTCCGGCGAGGCGCGCTGCACGTCTTCGAGCAGTGCCGCGATGTCGCGCAGCTCACCCGGCGTGCCCACCTTGGCGATGTTGTCGTGCGTGATGCCGGCGTTCAGCACCGAGTGGACGAGGCCCTTGTACAGCGCCGTGTCCTTGTAGCGCGACAGCGCGTTGCCTTCGGCCACCAATGTGTCGTGCGGGTCCTTGCCGCTGGCGTGGGTGATGTCCTGCAGCGCGCCAGCCTGGATGTCCTGCGTGCGTGCGTCGTCCATGACGCTCGTATAGAGCGGGTCGGTGTCGGCCACGCCGCGCAAGTGTTGCGTAAGCGCCTGCGCTGCCTTGAGGTTGCCGCCGGCGCCGCCCGAGGCACGCGCGGCCTGTGCGGCATCGACGATCTGGGCGGCTTGCAGGTCGTTCAGCACGCTGGCCGCCGAAGGTACGCCTTGCGCGCCGCTTGCGGCGCTATTGCGTTGCGCGACCAGGCGCTCGGCAAGCAGGCGCCGGTCGGTCTGCAGCGGATCGGCACGCCACTGGCTGTCGGGCTGCCCCGCAGCGGCGTTCAGTTCGTCGGAAAGCGCGGTGTGGTAGGCCTGCTTGTCGCGCGCCAGCGTGGCCGCGTCGGCATTGGCGGCCTTGTCCTTCTGCCAGGTCTCGAAGGCGGTCTGGGTCGCCCTGACGGTGTCGTCGAGGTTGGCGGCCGGCTTGAGCTCGACGTGCAGCGTCTTCACGACGTTGTCGATGGTCGGCTTGGAGAAAATGCCGAGCCAGACGTCCTGCTTGGCGGCATCCTGGATCGGGTCGGCGTCGGCCGGGACCTTGCCGTCTGCCACGGCTTTCTCGGCCGCGATAGTCAGGGCGGCTTCGCTCAGCACCGTCTCGTTCTGCTCGCTGCCGCCGAACTGGGCGCGCGCCGCGTTGACGGCTTCGGCCTCGGTCATGCCGCGGTCGAGCCCGGTCTGGATGGCGGTCCGCGCGTCTTGCAGCGTCACGGCCTGCGGGGGCGGCGCCTTGTCGGTGGTCAGCGGCTTGTCCGACAGCGCATGCGTGGCGCCATCCAGCGTGGTGTTGTCGAACACGTGCGTGAGGCCGACCTGGCTGGCGGCCTGCTCAAGCGCGTCCACCTTCGGTTGCGCTGTCGCATGCGCGGGGCCGTTGTGCGCGGCTTGCAGCAGGATGGCGGCCCGCGCAAGGGCCTCCCGGTTGATGCCGGGCTGCGTCTGCTGGATTTTCTCGACGGCGGCCTTCAGCGCCGCCGTGTCGTCGCAAGCCTTGCCCTGGAGCGCATTGCGCAGCGCCGTCTCCGCATCGGACACATCGCGCGCACTGGGCGCCGGCGGCGGTTGGATGGGCTTGGGCGGCGTCGGGATGCCGCCACCGCCGTCGATGGCTCTGAGCATTACGGTTCTCCTGGGCAGACTACGAGCACTCGCCCATGATTGCCGCGCTTGCCAAGTCCGCCTATCCGGAAAATTCGTAGAAAAACGCGCGATCCGCCCGGCTCCGTGCGGCGGACTACGGGATCCAGTAGCGATTTTTCCCGAAGTCGCGCCGACGCCGCTCGGCACCGCGCGTGGCTGACGCGGACTCATGCAGTTGCGCAAACCGTCCGTCTGCCGCGCGCGGGTCTGGGCGACAGGACGCTGCAGGCCCTGTCCCACCCGGCCAACGCATGTCATGCCGATGGCGCGGTGGTGATGTCGCTGGTGTCACACACCATCGTCTTCAGCAGGTGGCGCGCATGCCGGATCGTCCATCTGCTCCCGCCGGTGAGGTCGCCCGTCGCTGCCCGCGAGCGTGCGGACGGCACAACGCCGCTGCCGGAAGCGTTGCGGATACGATCACGCGGCGGCCAGCGCAATCAACGGCGGACGCAATGCCGCCACGCCCCGAGCCTGGCGGCCCGCATCGGCGTGGCGCGCAGCAAACGCGAACCACCAGCGCGCCTGGCGAAGCGCTTGATGCCCGCCTGGCCTGCGCTTAGCATGCACGGCACTACAACAGATGTTTCAAGGGGCAGGAGTTGTCGCAGAAGATCATCTCTCTGGTCTTGGCCGGCGTTTGCAGCCTGAGCCAAGCGGCATTCGGGCAGACGGAACCGGAGGCGCTTCAGCTGGAAGTCGTCCAGATCGGGGCGCTCCAGGCGCCCGCACCTCAGGCCGAAGCCGTGCCAGCCGGAACGCAGCAGGCAGAAGGCCCCCAACGGGAAGCGCCCGCACCCGCGCCCGCGCCAACGGCGGCACCCGTCGTGAAGGTCGAACAAAGCTATTGGGCGGCCGAAGGCCTGAGCGCGCGCATGCGCAAGGCGCGTGCGATCACGCTGTACCTGATGGACCCCGCCGTGGTGTCGCTCAGGGCCGTGGATGAAGCCCAGCTCAAAGACGCGGGCTGCGAATACCGCACCGAAGACGCCGCGCTCATCGCCAGTTTTGCCGATGCGGTGGAAGCCACGAGCGTGCGCAGCAACTCGTTCACGCTGCAGTTCGAGCCGCGCGAAGCCGTCTACCTGGCGCTCGGCGACAGCGGGCTGAAGCTGCTGTTCGAGAAGCCCTACCCGAACCAGGCGGAACTGCTCGGGCAGATCAATGGTCAACCCGTCACGGCGAGCAAGGGCCTGGTGGAAGCGCTCTACCGATGGGCGGCCAGGCTCCCCCGCGTGCGCAAGTGCGAGGCGTTTGTCGGCCGGTATCGCTAGTCAGGCGGGCTGCACGAACGGCCGCAGGTTGGCACCGAGCACAAACTGCTCGCACACGTGCGCCGCCAGCGGCCGGCTGAAGAAGTACCCCTGAAACCGGTCGCAGCCGAGCGCAAACAGGCGCGTGAGCTGCCGCTCGGTCTCCACACCCTCCACCACCGTCGAGATGTTGAGCGTGCGGCTCAGGCCGGCAATGCTGCGCACGATGTGTTCGTTGACGCTGCCGGCCGTCACATCGGCCAATGAGCGGTCGATCTTCACGGTGTCCAGCGGCAGCTCGCGCAAGTAGTGCAGCGACGTGTGGCCCATCCCGAAATCATCGAGCGCCACCTTCACGCCGGCTTCGCGCAGCCGCTTCAGGTTGTCGATGGCATTGGCGCCGGGCAGCAGCACCGTCGATTCGGTGATCTCCAGTTCGAGCACGGCGGGCCGCAAACCCTCGCCGCGCAGCAGGTCGATCACGCGGTGATGGAAGTCATGGTCTTCCAGCTGGCGGGGGGACAGGTTCACGGCGACCACGAAATCGTCGGGCAACACGTTGCGCCACGCGGCGCGCTGCCGGCACGCGAGCGACAGGATGCGCAGGCCCAGGGCATCCATGCGGCCGATCTCGTCGGCCAGCGCCACGACCAGCGGCGGCGCCACGCGGCCCAGCACCGGGTGCTGCCAGCGCAGCAGCGCCTCGGCGCCGAACACGCGGCCCGTGCGGCAATCCAACTGCGGCTGGAACTCCAGGAAGATCTGCCCGGGCTTGCGGATCGCGTCTTCCAGGTCGCTCGCCAGCGCCACGGCCATGCGGCCCTCGTCGCCCGGGAGGTCGAGGCACCGCTTGCCCTTCAGGCTCACCTCGGGCGATTCCGCAATCTGCTGCAGCGACGCCAGCACAGCCTGCCGCCGCCGGCTCGACACCGCATCGGCCATGCGAACGAACGGCATGTAGATGAGCGTGCCCGCCGCCAGGCAGACGAGCTGGACCACCGCCCCCGCCCACGAACCCGTGACCGCGTAACCGCTGAAGAGCGCCGGCGTGGTCCACACAACGCTGTAGCCGGTCTTGGGCATCAGGTCGGCGACGATGGCCGCATAGGCGATCAGGATCTGCACCAGCGGCGTGAGGATGAACGGAATCGCATACACCGGGTTCAGCACGAGCGGCAGCCCGAAGAGCAGCGGCTCGTTCACGTTGAACAACGCCGGCAGCATGACGAGCAGCGCCATCTTGCGCCCGCGCAGCGTGCTGCTCGACAGCAGCAGCGCCACGATCAGGCTGAGCGTGCCGCCCGAGCCACCCATGCGCGCAAACACCGAGAAGAAGTCGTACGTGAAGATGAACCGGGCAGGCTCGCCCAGCGCCACCGCCGCCACGTTGGCATGTGCGGCCGGCTCCAGCACGTGCTGCTGCACCGCGTACAGCGCGTTGGGCCCATGCACACCCAACAGCCACAGCGCCTGCGCGGCGGTCTCGTAGCCGAGGCCAAACAGCAGGCGGTTGGCCACCCCGGAAACCGGTGCCGCCAGCAGCGAGTTCCAGATCGCCATGAGGCTCGGCCACCACGCCCACGTCAGCGCGACCTTCAGCGCCGCAAACGTGAGGATCGTCAGCATGCCGGCCGGCAAGACCGCCAGCACATCGCCCACCAGCAGATCGTTGCCGAGATGCGCCGATGGAATGCGCAGCCACCGCACGCTGCACAGCTTCAGAAACAGGCTCCCGCCCAGAGACGCCACCACCAGCGCCGCAAACAGCCCCTGCCCCAGCGACAGCGAGGCCATGACGCTGGCATTCGCAGCCGGCACGACGAGCGTAAAGAAGCACGACACCACCACGACCGCCGCCACGGCGGGGCTGACCACGCGATGCCCAACGCGCTGGTTGTGCATCTGCGCCAGGACATCGGCAAAGCCGTACAGCGCGACGAGCGAGCCAATGCCGAACGTGCCGGCCAGCACGCTGTTGCAGAAGACATCGAGCCGCGCACCGAACACGTCCACCAGGAACCCGCGCACGCCGGCCACCGGCGGATCGCGCAGCAGCAGCGTAAGGGCGCCCGCCATGATGAGCGGCAACGACAACGCCAGCCCGCGCCGGATGGCAATGAAATACGGCATGCGTTCCACCCGCTGTGCAGCGCTCAGCAACCGGAGCCAGGGCGATGGCGCATGCGTCGTCATACGGTCGGACCTTGTTTGTAGTGGATCGGGTCGATGCCACGAGCCGAAGGCGTGACGATCGGGCTACGCATCATAAACGGCAACGCCCGGGGCCGGCTGAAGCGCCTGCCCGCCAGAAATGCTCCCCCACGTGGCAAGGTTCGTGCAATGCCCAGGGGCAACCCCGATGGTTTCCGGCCCTTGCGCACCGCACCGGAACATCGGCACCAAGATGGCGCGCACACACTGCGCGGCGCGCCCTAGAATCTACAAGCCTTGCTCTCATGTCGATTTCCCTTCGTGCGCCACGCACCTTGAAACTCCCGGCCCCGCTTCTCTCCCTGCTCCGGCTGCTGCGCGACCCGCATCGGCGCTATCGCCATGCGCGGCACATCCACGCCACGCGCGTCGGGCTCGGGGTGCTGCTGTCCATCGCCATCACGGCGGGCTTCGGCTGGCGGCATGGCGAATGGGCGACCATCTCGCTGCTCATCGTCATCGCGGGCCTGCAGCACCACGGCAACATCCGCAAGCGCGCGGCCGAGCGCGCCTGGGGCACGCTCATCGGCGCGGTGGCCGGGCTGTTGATCATCGTCCAGCAGACGTGGCTCGGGCATCTGCCGCTCACGTATGCGCTGGTGGCCGCCGCGTGCGGCATCTGCGCGTATCACGCCATCGGCAAGGGCGGGTACATCGCCTTGCTGGCGGCCATCACGCTCGTCATCGTGGTCGGCCATGGCGACAACAACCTGCTCGACGGCGCCTGGCGCACGCTCAACGTGCTGGTGGGGATTGCGATTGCGCTGCTGTTCTCGTTTGCGCTGCCGCTGTATGCCACGTATTCGTGGCGCTACCGGCTGGCCGATGCGCTGCGCGAATGCGCCCGCGTGTATGCCAGCCTCGGCCAGCCGGAAGGCGCGAAGGGAGAACGCAGCAAGCAGCTCGGCAAGCTCAACACGCTGCTGGTGCAGCTGCGCTCGCTCATGCCGTCGGTATCGAAAGAAATTGATGTGCCCCTTGAGCGCCTGGAGAACATCCAGCGCAGCCTGCGCATCTGCATCAGCACGCTGGAACTGCTCAACGCCACGCGCGGCGCGCCGGGCCAACCGAGCCCAGCCGCACTGCCCGCCGCCGGTGCCGGCGCCCGCCGCATTCGCGACACGCTGATCGGCATGTCGCGCGCGCTGCGGTTTGGCACGCTGGCGCGGGCGGCACGCCCCCGCGCCGCCGACTCCGCCGACGTCAGCCACACCCTCGGCACGCCCACCGTGGAGAGCACGCTGGCCGACGGTTTTGCCAACGAGATCGAGAACCTGCGGCGGCAACTGCTGGCGATTGCGCCGCAGTGGAATATCGGGTGAAGCGCGGGCCCGGCTCGGCCCCCCCCCGCAACATGCCTTGGCGGCGGCCGCGACCATGGGCCACGACGCCCCCGCCCGCTGCGCATCCTTGAAGGTCGCGCCGAAGATCGAGAAACGCAGCGTGCCGCAACCGGTCTGCGGTGCGATGCACATGGCTGCGTTCGCCTCCAGCCCCGCATAGACAAGTGCGCCATGAGACCGACTGCAGCAGCGCCCCGAGCTTTTGGGCCAGTTCGGTGCGTTCCACAAAAGGCTGTGCCCCCAAAAAAAACGCTCGCAACGTTGGCGAGCGCAAAGTCCGCACCGGTGGGGCCGATGGAACCGCGGGAATGTGTTACCGGGGGCCGAGGGGGAATATCAGGCCCGGACATCCAGTGCGACACCGAGCGTCGCCTGGCAATGCAGCGCCATCACCGTGTGCTCGGACAGCCCGAGCTGCAGTAAGGGCGGCGGCGGGCTGCAGTCGAGATCCAGTGCTTCGGCCACGCCAAGAAACTGCCCGAGCACGCCATCGCGGGCGGCAATCGCCTTGCGTATCGCTTCGGGCACAGAAGTCTGGGCCATGAATTCGTCCTGCGTCTGCCCTGCCAGCACATGCAGAAGCGAATACACGCCGGTTTGATAGGCCGCGTCTGCCAACGCATCGTTGCCCAGCGAGACGGCCTTCGCCAAAAGCTCCATGAACCGCGCCCTGACCGCCACCATCCGAAAGAGCGGGTTGGTGGCGAGGTCCGTCTCTGCCGCGCCGACAAACAGCAGCAACTCCGCCCAACGGCCCAGCGTTTTCGTGCCGACCCGCATGATGGCGTCGCGAATCGTGATGGTGGTGCCGCGCCTGTCTCCGTAGGCGGCGGACTGCGCAAGCTTCATCAGCCGCGTCAGCAGGAGCGGGCTTTTCTTGACCAGGCTTTCAAGCTGCGCAACCGATGGCGCCTGCGTCAACAGCTGCAGCAGCGTAAAGAGGCTGTTCGTCGATTCCGGCAACCGCCGCTGGGCCAAGACTTCCGGGCGTGCAAAGAAATAGCCCTGAAACAGGTCAAAGCCGAGCTCGCGCAACAACAGATGTTGCGCCGCTGTTTCCACCTTCTCCGCCAGCACCTTGAACTGGTAGCAACGTGCGGCGGCAAGAATGTCGTCAATGGCAGCCGGCGTTGCCGCCCCCACGTCCACCTTCACGACGTCAGCCAGTTCAAGCATCTGGCGCGGCACCAATGCGATGTCCGTCACGTCATCCAGAGCGAGGCGATAACCGTGCTTCTTCAGCACTCTGCACTCGGCAATCGTCGCCTCGTCAAACTGCACGGTCTCCAGCAGTTCGAGGGTAAAGCGCTGCGGAGGCAGCATCTCGAGCAGCGCGAGATGGATGCCTTGCTGGCCGATATTCACGTACCCGCACAGATCACCCAGAACCCGGTCGACGCCAAACTCGCTCACCGTGTTGAGAATGACGTTGCTTGTGGCCAGCGTTCCGTCGGAGAACTCCGCACCCGTATCGTGTGTGCCCCCCCGGAAAAGCAGTTCATAGGCCACCAATGCGCCCGCCCGGTCCACGATCGCTTGCCGCCCGATCAACGCCTGGCTGCCCGCTCTCTCAGATTGATCCTCCACTGGCGCGCTCACTACGCCGCCATGGCCGACGCGCTGGCGTCCGCATCCGACGTGATGATGTGCGAGCAGAAGTGGGCGAGGTCTTGAAGGACAGCAATCTGTGCGGCATCGATGCGCCGGGGCACGACATCGAGCACACACAACGTGCCCAGCGCGTAGCCGGATCGATCGAACAACGGTGCGCCCGCATAGAAGCGGATGAACGGGTGGCCCGTCACCAATGGGTTGTCCGCAAACAGCGGATCAGCCGCCGCGTCTTCCACGATGAACGGCTCTGTACCCTGGATGGCATAGGTGCAGAACGCCCATTCGCGGGGTGTCTCCCGTGCGTCCAATCCGTGGCGGGATTTGAACCACTGGCGTCGGTCGTCAACAATCGAAACCAGCGCCATCGGTACGCCCAACGCATGGCAGGCAAGCCGCGTGAGCCGGTCGAATTTGGGGTCGTCCGCGGTGTCGAGAATGCCGCAGGCCAACACCGCTTCTGCGCGCGCTTTCACGTGCGTCTGCTGAATGGTCGGTCATTCGTGTCTCCTGGGGAGGCGGTCTCTTATGCGACCTGGAAGCTCTGCACCGACTGGGCGAGCGCCTTACCCTGTTCTTCAAGCGCTTGCGACGCGGCCGCAGCCTCCTCAACAAGCGCGGCATTGCGCTGTGTCATTTCGTCCATCTCTGACACGGCAATGTGAACCTGTGCGATGCCCTGGCTTTGCTCCGTGCACGCCGCTGCAATTTCTTCGATCAGCGTCGTCACGGTAGCGACGGAAGTCGTGACCGATTCCATCGTCTTGCCGGCGCGGTCGGCCACGATGGCGCCTTCCTTGACGTGCGCGCGCGACGATTCAATGAGTTCCTTGATTTCCTTGGCGGCCGTGGACGAGCGCTGCGCCAACGCGCGCACCTCGCTCGCCACCACGGCAAAGCCGCGCCCCTGCTCGCCAGCGCGCGCTGCTTCCACCGCTGCGTTCAAGGCGAGGATGTTGGTCTGGAAGGCAATGCCCTCGATGAGGCCCGTGATCTCGCCAATGCGCGCAGAGCCGTCGCTGATCTTGTTGATGACGCTGACCACATCGCCCACGTCTGCGCTGCCCTGTTGCGCGATGCTCGACGCGTTGGTTGCCAGCGCTGCCGCCTGCTGCGCGTGGGCCGCATTCTGTTGCACGGTGGTGGTCAGTTCTTCCATGCTGGAAGCCATCTCTTCAAGCGCGGAGGCCTGCTCTTCCGTTCGGCCTGACAGATCGACGTTGCCGCTTGCAATCTGCGTGGAGCCTGCGGAAACGGAGTGCGCCGCTTCGCCAATCTGGCCGATGAGCGTGCCCAGCCCATCGCAGATCGTCTTCATGGAGGCCAGCACACTGCCCGGATGCGCATCTTCAAAGCCCGCCTTTGCGCGGAAATCACCGCCCGCGATGCGCGTTGCAGCGTCCGCCAGCGCCACCGGTTCTGCGCCGAGCTGGCGGAGCAGGCTGCGCGCAATGGCGAACCCGAGCACACTGGCCAACACCAGGCCAAACAGCCCCGCGCCAATGCCGACCCGCACGCCAGCCACCGCATAGGACCGCGCGTTCTCCACGGCTTCGCTTGAGCGCTTGACGACGAACTCGTCGTATGCGCGAACGGCCTCGACAAGCGCGGCGAGCAGCGGCACGCAATCGCGATTGATCTTGTCGATAGCGGCGTCGCGCTGCCCGGCACGGCCGAGTTTTACGATGTCAACGGCAACCGGGCCGTACTTGTTTTCCACCGCGCGGATGCTATCGACAAAGCGCCGGGTCTCATCCGTGGAGCTGGCGCTGGTCTTGGCTTCGTACTCCAGTTGCGCGAGCCGTTGCTGAACGTCGGCATGCGCTTTTTCAGCGGCGTCAGCTTCCTTCAATCGATCTTGTTCGTTGGACGCCAAGACCAAGTTGCGCACCGCAACGGCACGGGCCTCCACCGCCGCCCTGACCGAATGCGCCAGCATTGTTCTGCGGTACACACCGCTTTCAAAATCTCCGAACTGCCCGCCAAGGGCATTCAGTTGATAACAACTGATGCCGGCCACCACGGCCACCAGGAATGCCAGCGCACCGAATGCGCTGATGAGTTTTGCCTTTACCGTCATGGAGCCCCCCGCTCAAAAGTGCTTCTGTATGAAGCTTGTTTTGCTGGAGCGTAAAGGGCTTCTGTGATGGTTGTTCGGGCAAAGTTGTCTACTCCGAAATAGTTAATCCTTGCGAAAAGCGAGCACAACCAAAACGCGTACGCGCGTTTTGTTGCGCTCTATAACGATCTGCGGTGGCCGCTACGGCCGGGCCATCGTTTCCTGCACCCCTCTGGCGCGGGGGCCCAGTGCGGTTTTTTTGGCACAAAACCGGTGCAACGAGCAGCGGCGAGGGACTCTACCTACTCCATTTAAGGTAGCGCGCCAGCGATGAATTTTCCGTATCGGGCCCATAGAGAACGTTTTCGAGGCGCAACGTTGGGCTGCCTGGCGCACTTTCGGGCCGTCATGACAAATAGCGCGCGATATAACATTACGCGACGCTTACACGACGGCCGCGGCTGTGTCTTCCCGGGAACAATGCCGACCGCTGTTGGCGCGGGGGCTTGCGGCGGCTCTTTCAGGGTTCGGAACGCGACTCCGGGTTCTGGACTCCACCGTTGGAGTTCTGAGCCGCACCTTCGGCCCTCAAAGCTCCGATTTGTCGGACCTAACACCTCGGCGGTTGGCCTGCTGACTGCGGCGCTCGCCTGTTTGAGATCGGCACGCGGGTGTCTGCGCTCGGTGCGCGCGTGTTTGCGGTCGAAATTTTGAATGTCTGCGAGCGGCGCTTGGACGTTGGCGCTCGGCGATTGGGCCACAGACGTCTGCGGTCGGGCCGTTGAGCATCGTGCGTGGGCCGTTGGGCTCGGCACGTCAAGGACTGGGTAGGTCCCCCGGTATAGCGTGCCCCGCCCGTCTCGGGGTCGCCTTTCCTGCTGTTCTCTTATTTCTTGCGGTTTGCGCTTTCCAGCACGCGCAGCACTTCCCACCCGTACAGATCGACCAACACCCCCTCCAGCGTGATCAACATGTAGGCGCCAATCGCGTCCAGAAAGCCGGCCTGATATTCAGGGGACTTGTCCTGGACGTAGAGCTGATATTCCCAGCGGAACGTCTTGGGCTCGAACTGCCGATGCAGTTGCAGACTCGCTTGCGTGCGCCGCAGAAACTCTCGCCCGCCGATGGCGCCCTGCAGATACTGGCGGTTGGTTTGCAGGCTCATCGGGCACCTCCGGACGGAGGACGTTGCGCGATGCGGTGGGAGTGACAGATTGCGGGGTGATGCCCGCGTGGGATGGGTACGGCTTGGGTCGGTTGATCCATTGTCTTGCCCTCTGGTTGAGTGAGGAGCCACCCACCTGTGAGGGTGGGCGGGCACACGACAAGGTCTGCAATACCGACAAGTGTTTCCAAGAACCGGCAGGGCCGAGGCCCTCCCTGCCGAGGCCCGCCCGTAGGGGCGAACGACGACACGCGAGGGCTGTATCGGCACTCACGGGAAATACTTGTTCGGGATTGCAGTCCCGGCTGCGGTTGTTGCCGCAGCGGGGGGGAGTTTAGCGGTTGGTAAAGAAGCTGCGCAAGCGAAGTGCTGGCCATAGACGTCCGGCGTGCATAAGCGACCTTATGCGGACATTTGCCGGGCTTCCATCATGAGCGGATCATTGGAGGCTGACGGATTTGCAAGCAGCTTACGAATGTAGTCCAATCGGCGACGTACCGGCATCCAAACCGCACCATCACCACGGTTCATAAGCGTAATAAGTTCGTGTTGTTGAAGCAATTTAATAATCGGATCAACTAGTTGCCGCTCCGCTGTATCAAGCCCTCTATACAGAGCCGGCTCAGATCTCCCTCCTAAACTCTGCACAAACAGTTTTCGCAATACTGTTAAGAGGACTTTTTCCCCTGGAGCTAGCCTTGCGACTGCTCGAATTGAGGCATTCGTGTTCGCCACTGCCTCGAATTCCGTCACCTCGGTATTAACAAATTTGGCAGGCGGAAGATCGCCCATGGAAGCTTTCCCAAGAACACGGTGTATCACGCAGCCTTTAAAAATCGGCATGAAATCAGGCACCATATTATCGATCTGAACCTCCTCAAAATAGCAATCCTGGAAAACAACCCCATGGATATCAGGGAGATCTTCATCGATCTCAAACGTATCAGGCTGAAAGAAAATACCCTCGACCAAGACAGGAAAAGGTATAGCTACTTTTTTATATATTGCAAGCGAAATAATATCTGCCCGCAAAGCATTAAGGAGAGTATTATCTGATATTGAGGTAAGCAGAGAATTCAGCGAATTCGTATCAAATTTGTATTGCAGTTTTCTTGCTGCAACGGCAATCGCATGATGCCCAATTATCTTCCCGCACTGCGATATAGCATCAACAAAATCAAGGCTCGACAACGTTCCCATAGGATCATTTGCAAAGTCGACAAGATCACTTGCTCGATAAACCGCAACCATCTCACTATCGATGAATTTTCGAGAGTCCTCTTCGACTTCGTAAATTACCAACCCAGGCAGCCTCTGCAGGATGAGCCATGCTTGATCATCGGGCTCAAAACCGCATACCTCGCTATACGCCCTCTTTAGGTGCTCAGGGCGTAGTGGACCAAGACCATCGTCGGAAGCCCGCGCGTATGTTGCAAGGCGACCCAGTATTTTCCGTATTGTTGCCCCATCTAGGTATCGAGAATCTATTCTGGCCTCCCGCTCGCAGACTTGGTCGACCAAATAATCCCAGCCCGTCGCCGCATCAGGAAACTTCTCGCTGTCGGCAACCGCGTTTATTAGACCACTGGAAGCCAGATAGCTGACGAATAGCGGCTTGGTCGGAAGCCACGGGGGAAACTGATCTGGATTCTTTCCAGGTTGCTGACGCAAAAATTGGACGACCTGCTCCTCGGTAAATTCGGACGTTGTTAGATGCGTAACACGATTTCCTAAACCAAGACTATCCTCTGCCTCTGCGTTGTCCGCGAAGAAATGATCTCGTCCAGCAACGATAACGCCCACACCAGCAGGCGTTTCAGTCACCAGTTGCCGAACGGCCTCCAAAGCACGTTTTCGAATTGTCCGAAGCTTGCCGAATGTGGCTCGCTGGACTCCTAGCGCAGTTAGTTCATCAAACCCATCCAATAGCAAGATACAAAACTTCGCACGCCAAGCTCTCACGAGGCTGGGGGGCGACTCAAATCCTATCTTCCGCGCGTGTCGCTCCAGCACCTCAACTGCATCAATCTGCCCAGTATGCTCCCGAAGATTTACATATACAGGAAATAAAGCGGTGCGACCCCGAAGATAATCATCACGCAACTCACGAAATACTTGACGTAGAGTCATACTTTTCCCCGCGCCAAATTGCCCTGTCAGTATTAATCGATCGCCACGCTGCAAAGCAGAGCAAATCTGGCGCACGCTCCACCGTTCTGAGTTTGCGCTGTTTTCCAAGTTGATTGGTATATATTCCGTCGTCGGATTCGGCTGCCTAGTTTCTGGATCCAAGACACTACCGAATACGTGATTGAGGCGCGCCGCCAAGTAGGCACCAACATCAATAACGGACTGTTGAAATTGTGCAAAAGAGACCGCTACCACCTGCCCCTTTCCAATTCGTTCAATTTCCTTCCGCTGATCTGCTGTGGGTTCTTCTGCCGTGACAAACCATCCCCTGGCTCCTTTCAACGGAGTCAGCTTGGTTTGTTGTGCTACTGCCTGATGGAGTTTTCTTGCATCGTTTCTGGCTTTGTCTTGTGACCGGGACGTCGTAGCTTCAATAAAGTGCACGCTCTCTTCCGTCTCGAAAATCCCGTCCCGCTCGCGACCATCTAGCATTGCCGCACCGGCCATGGCGCTCGCCGGCCACTTAGCCCTCGCAATACGCAAAACCTCTGCCTCAAACGCCTTGTCATCAGTCCAACCCATCTGTTCTCCTATGTGATCAAGCCCGGCTAGCGCTCTCAAACCGTTTCACAATCACCAGCCTCAGTCATAGTTCTTGTCGTCTCGCGAACCGACTACTTGTTGTCAACTTCGCATTTGACTCTCAAGTGCCCCGCCAAGAAGACACGTGCGGGAAACGCGTCATATCCGGCCCCATCTGCAACGTATACCGACACCCCTTCCAGTAATTACTGCACCCCCAAAACGCCCCACTCTTCCCCTTCCGCGCCACCAGCTTCACCCCACAAGCCGGGCACGAAGGCGTCCGGTAATCCCCCTCAAACACCTTCGCCAGCAGCGCAGCCTGCTTGTCTTCGGCCAGCGCGCGGATGCGCTCAAGCACCGCCGGCCCGTCCAATAGCTGAATACCGGCAACCTCGGAATACTCCTGCACCGGGTTGCCGACATAACCGGACAAAGACCAGAACACGCCCCGCTTGACCTTGTGCGCCAGCATGGAGCCGCCCAGCGCCCGCACCTGTTCCACCTTCACGGGCTTGGACCACGCCTTGCACTGGACCACCGCCACGGGCGCGTCCTGGCCGGCCATGTACAGCGTGGCGTCAATGCCGCCGTCCGGGCCGTGCGGCACGGTCTTCACGGTGAACCCCATGTGTTCGTAGTACTGGACGCACAGCAGCTCGAACCGCTTCCACTCGAGCGACTGGATGGCTTCCAGCGTCCAGCGCTGCGGCGTGGCGGGTTCTATGGGGGTGGGTGTTTGGGTTGGGGTGGCAGTGGCGCCTGCCGGGCTGCGCGCTTGGTGGTCTGCCGCGTTGTGGGCAGTGCGCAGCGGCGCGTGGGATGACCGGCCGCGCGTGGGAGGCTCAGCCCGCACGGGGCCGAGCCGGGCATCGGCCTGATGGCTGCGCTCGCGCAGGTACGACAACAGGGCAAAGAACGCCAGCAATACGGCGGGCATCCACGCCAGCCCGCGAACGAGCATCGCGAGCGGCGCCAGGATCGGGTTGCCGCGGAATATTGCCGGCGCAAGGCTCAACACCACGTAACTCGCCAGCGAACCGATCGCCAGCATCCACCACGGCAACGCCAGAAGCAGATCGCTCGTGGACGGTTGTTGTTTTCTCCTACGCCCCATTCATCATCCCCCGGCCCGCTGTTTTAGAGATTTTGGATTAGGCGCTTTCTCTGATAATCCCAACGCAAATCAGGGCGCCGTTTTTTGCCGGGAAACAGCATAGACGATGGGTTGCGATTTCGCTGCCCCCATTGGTGGGGTTTTATGGGGGTTTTTTGCTTTCTGCTAATGAAAATCCAAGCTCTGCCTCTGATTTATATTTAGTTGATATCTGAATTCAATAACAAGCATCACTGGCACCTTCTTTTGGGGGATGCGACTGGGTATGCCGCCTCCTAAGATCGTGGGCACTTTCCGTGGCCGCCACAAGCGGCGTCCGGCAACACTTACCGTCTCCCAAAAGGAAGTCATGACACTGCTCTCCCGCCCTGCTGCAGTGGTGCCCGCGGGCGCCCTCGCGAGTGGGCCGCTGCGCTCGGCACAGGCAGACATCCACGCGTTCCGACAAGCTTCATACGCGCCTCAACGATGCAATCCGGCAGTGGTGGATTGCGCTGCCATCACTGGCATCGCTCTATCGCTACCGGAGCACGCACGGGTTACTTTGCGGGCGAACAGCCTGCCGTGAACTGCTGGATCAAACGCGGCTACCACCATGAATAAGCGTTCTCTGCGCCCTTGGAATGTGGCGATCCTGCTGGTGTCGGCCAGCTACGGTATCGGTTTTGTATTCGGCACCGGTGAACTGGCGCGAACTGTGGGCATGGCCTCCAGCCTCTACGCCGCAGCCACCGGTATCGGCATGCTGTTCCTGGCCGTGGCGGCCGGCACGTTCTGGCGGCTGGGCACGCCCATTTGGGGCCTTTTCAGAGGCAAGAACGCAGCGCTTGAGAGCGGTGTCGCGCTGTTGTCTTCGGTGTGGTTGCTTGGAATTTTCTCTGTACAACTGCAGGGCGCTGCTGCGGTACTCGGGCTCAATTTCGGCCTGACGCCAGTGTGGCAATACGCCATTGCCGGGTTGCTGGTGTGGGGGCTGGGGCGGCTGCGGCCGGGGCGGCTGGGGGCTGTGTTTTCAGTATTCCTCGCCGCCGCCTCGGCATCGCTGGTGGTGGTGATTGTGCTGAACAACGGCATTGGCTTATATGGCCGCTCACTGGCCTTGCTCGCCACGGATGCGGCGCGCTACCTGTCGGTGTCGGACATCGGGGTCACGATGTTGAGCACGATTGCGCTGGTGGTACTGGGGGCGGACTACCAGCAGTTCGTCATCCTCGCGCGTTCCCAGCGGGCGGCCGTGTTGGGCTGTGTGCTGGCCGGTGTGCTCGTCATGTTGATCAGCACGTTGCCTTCCACGGCGGTATTGGCTGCCATGCAGGCTGGCCATCTGCCCGACGGCTTGGCCGCCAAGGAGACAATTCCGTTCCTGGTGGTAGAGCCGTTCGGCGGCAGCCATACCGGCGTTGGCAAGGGCATTCTGTGTGCGCTGCTGCTGGCGGCGCTCGGTTCCGGCGCCGCCGTTGCCATGGCGGCAGCACACGCCATGCGGCAAGCGCTGTCGTGGCACCGTGCGCCAGACGGCGTTGTTTCGCTGGCCGTCGTGCTCGGCGGCATCGGTATCGCTCAGATCGGCACAAGCATGGTTGGGTTGATTGTGTCGATCAACACGCTGTTTCTAGCCACGGTGGCAGTGCCCTTGGTGGCCACGCTCCTTGGCTATGGCGGCGGGCGCAGTACCGCATGGGCTATGGGTGCGAGCTTTGTGAGTGCGCTGACGATGCTGTGCGAATCACCGCTATTGGGGTGGCACGCCAGCGCTTGGGTGAGCGCGCTGGTGGGCATTGCGTGGGGGGCACTGGTGCTGGTGGGCGTTGCGCTGTACGAGGCGCGGGCAGACGTGGCGTCGGCCGCCTGATTGCCACCGGTAGGATAGGCGCTTTGCCAACATCGCCCCGCCATGAGAATCGCCGCCCTCTCTGATATTCACGGCAACCTGGCCGCGCTGGACGCCGTGTTGGAAGACATTCAAGCGCAAAGTGTCGATCTGATCGTGAACCTCGGCGATATTGCGTCGGGCCCGCTGCAACCGCGCGAAACGGTCGATCGCTTGATGGCGCTGAACCTGCCGACCATTCGCGGCAACCATGAAAGGCAGGTTCTTGCCGGCGACCCGTCACGCATGGGCCCGTCGGACCAGTACGCGTTTGCGCAGTTGAGGCGGGACCAGCTCGCGTGGCTTGCCCGCCTGCCCGTGCTTCGGTACATCGAAGACGAGGTGCTCCTCGTTCACGGGTCTGTGCACTACGACCAGACCTACTTTCTGGAATCGCTTTGCGAGCAAGGATGTCGCGCGGCGACCCACGATGAAGTGCTCTACCGCGCAGAGGATGCCGACGCGAGGCTCGTGCTTTGTGGGCACACCCATATGCCACGCGCGATGCGACTGTTGGATGGCCGCTTTATCGTCAACCCCGGCAGTGTCGGCCTGCAGGCTTACAGCGACGCCTATCCTTTCCCCCATACGATTGAAACCGGCAGCCCGCATGCACGCTACGCCATCCTGACTGAACAGGAAGGAGAGTGGACCGCAGAATTCCGTGCGGTTGGCTACGCGTGGGACGATGCAGCGGCGCTTGCGGAGGAACGGGGCCGCCCGGATTGGGCGTTTGCGCTGCGCACTGGCAAGGTGCGCTCGCGGGGTTATGCGGCTGCCGAAGGCTGTCCGCGCCACCCAACAAACTTATAATGTCGCCCGGCCACACCAGCCCACGCGCCACGTGCCCGGGCCGCGCACAAAACTTGCGCCGCCCACGCAGTGGCACCGCCGGGCGGCTGCCTGATGACGCATCGGGCACATCGTCCGGCCGAGCCCTTTTGCCCAACACCATGCCCATCCGCCTCCGTCTGTCGTCTGCTTCGTGCGCCCTTGCCGTTGCCGTGTCTGCCCTGTCGGCGTGCAGCTCTTCTCCCACGCCGCTCTACCAGCAAGAACAGTTCGATGCGGACAAGAGCCCCTACGCCCGCACGTTCCACGCACGGTCCGACGCCACGTGCGAGGCCGCGCGCCGGGCGCTGCTGAGCCAGGGCTATGTCGCGAGCTCACCGCGCGCAGACACGATTGACGGCAGCAAGAACTTCCAGCCGAGCAACGATTCGCACGTGGTGATCTCGTTCCACGTGGTGTGCGCCGATGCCACGTCAGACGGCACGTCGAGCACGGCCTACGTGAACGCGGTGCAAGACCGCTACGCGCTCAAGAAGACAAGCACGTCGGCAAGCGTGGGGCTGAGCGTGCTGGGCTCGCTGTCGCTGCCGATCGGCTCGGGCGACGATTCGATGGTGAAGGTGGCAAGCGAGACGATTCCGGCCGGCGTGTTCTACGAGCGCTACTTCAACCTGGTCGACCACTTCCTGAAGATCGACCCGGCGCGCCACGACCGCAAGGTGGCCAAGGCCGCAGAAAAGGAACCCGTGGCTCCGCTGCCCGAACCCGCGCCCACGCCGCAGGGCGAGCCGATGAAGATGACGACACCGGTGGTGCCGACGCCGCCCGCGCCGCCTGTGCCGGTGGCGGCGCCCGCGTCGGCGCCGGCTGCTGCGCCGGCACCGAAGGCACCGGCGGAAGCGGCACCGGCATCGGCCCCTGCGGTGACCACGCCGCCCGCACCGGCTGCGGAGCCGGCACCTGCGTCCAAGCCTGCCAGCTCGACGACGGGCGGCGCGAGCTGAGTGCCTCCGCTAAAAAGCGGTGCCGGCCCCTTCAGGAGACAGCCATGACAAGCAAGTGCCGGGACAAATGGGGCCTGTCGTGGCAGATCACGCCGCGCGCGCTGATCGCCGCCGTGATGGACTCTGACCGCGCAGCCGCCAAGCGCGCGTTTGACGCGATGATGACGATGGGCAAGATCGACATCGCCAAGATCGAGGCCGCGCGGCGCGGTTGAACCGCGCGCGGGGCGGCACGGGCACAAACCGTGCTGAAGTGACATCACCGTCGCACGCCGTCGGCGGTGACGGCGCGTGTGGCCGCCTTCCATGCGCCGGGGCGCGGCCCTCGCGGCGCATGGAGCCAACACAGCATGCCCCCAACAGCCGATCTGATCGTCACCACGCCCAGCGGGCTGTACTGCCCCGCGGGCGATTTCTATGTAGACCCATGGCGGCCGGTGGACCGCGCCGTCATCACGCACGCGCATAGCGACCACGCCCGCGTGGGGCACCACCACTACCTGGCGGCCGCGCCGGGCGCGGGTGTGTTGCGCGCGCGGCTCGGCAGCGACATTCCGCTGCAGACGCTCGCGTATGGCGAATCGGTCGTCCACCACGGGGTGCGGCTGAGTTTCCATCCGGCGGGGCATGTGCTGGGCTCCGCGCAGGTGCGGCTGGAATACGGCGGCGAGGTCTGGGTGGTCTCGGGTGACTACAAGGTCGAGGCCGACCGCACGTGTGCCCCGTTCGAGCCCGTGCGCTGCGACACGTTCATCACCGAATCCACCTTTGGGCTGCCGATCTACCGCTGGCGGCCGCAAGCCGAGATCTTTGCGCAGCTCAATGCGTGGTGGCGCGCCAATGCGGAGGCGGGCCGCGCGAGCGTCGTGTTCTGTTATTCGTTCGGCAAGGCGCAGCGCATCCTGTCCGGGCTGGATGCCGGCATCGGGCCCATCGTTTCGCACGGCGCCATGCTGCAGATGGACGCGGCGTATCGCGCGGCAGGCGTGGCGCTGCCGATGACGCAACTGGTGACCGACCTGCCTCGTGCGGCGTTGCGGCGCGCCATGGTGCTGGCGCCGCCATCGGCGCAACGCACGCCGTGGATGCGCCGCTTTGGCGACTATGCCGATGCGTTTGCCAGCGGCTGGATGCAGTTGCGTGGCGCGCGGCGGCGGCGCGGCGTCGATCGCGGTATCGTGCTGTCGGACCATGCCGACTGGCCGGGCCTGCTGCAGGCAATCGAGGCCACGGGCGCCACGCGCGTCTACGTCACGCACGGGCAGGTGCCTCCGATGGTGCGCTGGCTGTGCGAGCAAGGCTTGGACGCGCGCGCCTTCGCCACCGAGTACGGCGACGAAGATGAAGCGGCCGCGGCGCAGAGCGCGCCGGTTGCAACGGAGCCGTCCGCCCCATGAAAGCCTTTGCCGACCTGTACGCGCAGCTGGACGCCACCACGTCGAGCAACGCCAAGCTGGCCGCGCTGGTGGCGTATCTGCGCGCCGCGCCCGACGCCGATGCGGCGTGGGCCGTGTACTTCCTGGCCGGCGGCAAGCCGAGGCAGCTCGTGCCCGTGCGCGTGCTGGCCAGCTTCGCGCAGTCAGCCTCCGGCCTGCCCGAATGGCTGTTCGACGAGTGCTACCAGGCCGTGGGCGACCTGGCCGAGACCATCGCGCTGATCCTGCCCGATGCCGACCACACGGACGACGCCAGCCTGGCCGAGTGGATGGAAGCGCGGCTGCTGCCGCTGCGCGGCCTGCCGCCCGAGGTGGTGCTGCCGCGCCTGGCGGAGTTGTGCCGAGGCCTGCCGCTGCACGCGCGGCTGGTACTGATGAAGCTGATGACGGGTGCGTTTCGTGTGGGCGTGTCGAAACTGCTTGTCACGCGCGCGCTGGCCGAGGTGGGCGGCACCGACCCGAAGCATGTGGCGCAGCGGCTGATGGGCTATACGGATATTGCCCAGGCGCCTACGGCCGAGCGCTATCGCGCGCTGCTGGCCGATGCGAGCGCCGACGGCCACGCGCTGGACGCAGGCCACCCGTATCCGTTCTTCCTGGCGCATCCGCTGCAGGCCGACGTGGAGGTCTTCGACACGCTGCTGGGCCCGCCGGCCGATTGGCAGATCGAATGGAAGTGGGATGGCATTCGCGCGCAACTCGTGCGCCGGGCCGATGGCGCGTGGCTGTGGTCGCGCGGGGAGGAGCTCATCACCGAGCGCTTTCCTGAACTTGACGACATGGCGCGCGTGCTGCCGGCCGGCACGGTGCTCGACGGCGAAATCGTGGTCTGGCGCGAAGGCCGCGTCCAGCCGTTCGCACTGCTGCAGCAACGCATCGGCCGCAAGACGCTGAATGCGCGCGTGCTGCGCGATGCGCCCGCCGTGCTGCTGGCGTATGACCTGCTCGAATGGCAGGGCGAGGATTGGCGCGGCCGCACGCAAGCCGAGCGGCGCGCCCAGCTTGAACGCGTGATTGCCGAATGCGTGCACCCGGCGCTGGAGCTGTCGCCGCTGCTTCAGGGCGACGACTGGCCGCACCTTGCGCACCAGCGCGAGGCCTCGCGCGAGCTCGGTGTGGAGGGGCTGATGCTCAAGCGGCGCGATGCGCATTACGGCGTGGGCCGTACCAAGGACGTGGGCGTGTGGTGGAAGTGGAAGATCGATCCGTACTCGGTCGATGCGGTGCTGATCTACGCGCAGCGTGGCCACGGGCGCCGCGCGAGCCTGTACACCGACTACACCTTCGCCGTGTGGGATGCCCCGCCCGACGTGCCCGAGCGCAAGCTGGTGCCGTTTGCCAAGGCGTATTCCGGCTTGAGCGATGCGGAGATCCGCCAGGTGGATGCGCTCATCCGCAAGACCACGGTGGAGACCTTCGGGCCCGTGCGCAGCGTGACCCCGACGATGGTGTTCGAGCTCGGCTTTGAGGGCATCGCCCGCAGCGCGCGCCACAAGAGCGGCATTGCGGTGCGGTTTCCGCGCATGCTGCGCTGGCGGCACGACAAGCCCGTCGCCGAGGCCGATACGCTGCAGACCCTCGAAAGCCTGCTGCCCGTGCCATGAGCGAAGCCGCGCTGCCCACCGTCGATGCATGGTTTGCCGCGCGCGGCTGGACGCCGATGCCGTTTCAGCGCGCGGTATGGGACGCCATGGCGCGCGGCGAATCGGGCCTGCTGCATGCCACCACGGGCGCGGGCAAGACGTATGCCGTGTGGCTGGGTGCGCTGCAGCGCCTGGCCGACGTACGCGGGCGCGGCGGTGCGCCGCCGCTGTCGGTGCTCTGGCTCACGCCCATGCGTGCGCTGGCCGCCGACACCACGCGTGCGATCTCGGAAGCGGCACAGGCGCTGGCACCGCACTGGACGCTGGGCCTGCGCACCGGCGACACGGGCAGCGCCGAACGCGCTGCGCAATCGCGCCGCTTGCCCACGGCACTGGTCACCACGCCGGAGAGCCTGTCGCTCATGCTGGCGCGTGCCGATGCGCGCGAAGCGCTGGGCTCCGTGCGCGTGGTGGTGGTGGACGAATGGCACGAGCTGGTCGGCAACAAGCGCGGCGTGCAGGTGCAGCTGGCGCTGGCACGGCTGCGGGCGTGGTCGCCGGGGCTGATCGTGTGGGGGCTCTCGGCCACGCTTGGCAACCTGACGGAAGCCATGCAAGCCCTGGGCGACGCCGGCACGCCCGCCGCCGGGACGCTGGTGCAGGGCCACCTGCCCAAGCGCATGGAGATCGACACGCTGCTGCCCGATGGCGTCGGACGGTTTCCGTGGGCGGGGCATCTGGGCATGGCGATGCTGCCTCACGTGCTGGAAGAACTCGAGAGCGCCCGCACCGCGCTGGTGTTCCTGAACACGCGCTCGCAGGCGGAACTGTGGTACCAGGCCGCCATCAACGCGCGGCCGGAATGGGCGGGTCTGATTGCGCTGCATCACGGCTCGCTCGATCGCGGCACACGCGACTGGGTGGAAGCGGGGCTCAAGCAAGGCGCGCTCAAGGCGGTGTTCTGCACGTCGAGCCTGGACCTGGGCGTGGACTTCCTCCCGGTGGAACGCGTGCTGCAGATCGGCTCGCCCAAGGGCGTGGCGCGGCTGCTGCAGCGTGCGGGGCGGTCCGGCCACGCGCCGGGGCGGCCGTCACGCGTGACGGTAGTGCCCACGCACAGCCTGGAACTCGTGGAGAGCGCGGCCGCGCGTGCAGCCGCGCTCTCGGGCCAGGTCGAGGCACGCGCCTCGCCGCACAAGCCGCTGGACGTGCTGGTGCAGCATCTGGTGACGGTGGCACTGGGCGGCGGCTTCGTGCCCGATGCGCTGCTGCCGGAAGTGCGGCGCGCGTGGGCGTATCGGGATCTGCGCGACGACGAATGGCAATGGGCGCTCGACTTCGTGCGCCAGGGCGGCCACTCGCTCACGGCCTACCCCGACTACCACCGCGTTGCGCCCGACGAACACGGCATCTGGCGCGTGCCCGACGCGCGCCTGGCCCGCCGGCACCGCATGAGCATCGGCACCATCGTCAGCGATGCCACGATGACCGTGCGCTGGTGGCGCGCGGCGGGTGGCGGTGCGCTCGGGTCGATCGAGGAAGGGTTCATCGCGCGCCTGCGCCCCGGCGACAACTTCCTCTTTGCGGGCCGGCTGCTTGAACTGGTGCGCGTGCAGGACATGACCGCCTATGTGCGCCGCGCCAGCGGCAAGCGGGCCGCCGTGCCGCGCTGGAATGGCGGACGCATGCCGCTGTCCACCGAGCTGGCGCATGCCGTGGTGGCACAGCTCGATGCCGCGGCACACGGGCGCTTCGACGGCCCCGAGATGCTGGCTGCGCGCCCCCTGCTGGAGTTGCAGGCGCGCTGGTCTGCACTGCCGACCACCGCCACGCTCGTTGCCGAGACCTTGCACTCGCGCGAGGGCTGGCACCTGTTCCTGTATCCGTTTGCCGGGCGGCATGCGCATCTGGGGCTGGCGAGCCTGCTGGCGTGGCGCGCGGCCGAGCGCACGCCGGCCACGTTCTCGATGGCGTTCAACGACTACGGGCTGGAGCTGCTGTCTGCCACGCCCATCGACTGGCCCACGCTGCTGGCCAGCGGCGAGCTGTTTGCAACCCACACGCTGCTGCACGATGTGCTGGCCAGCCTCAACGCCGGCGAGCTCGCGCAGCGGCGCTTCCGCGAGATTGCGCGCGTGTCGGGGTTGGTGTTCCAGGGCTATCCCGGCGCGCACAAGAGCACGCGCCAGCTGCAGGCGTCATCGGGCCTGTTCTATGAAGTCTTCCGGCGGCACGACCCGGGCAACCTGCTGCTCACGCAGGCCGAGAACGAAGTGCTGCGCCAGGAGCTCGATCTGGACCGCATCGACGCGGCCCTCACACGCATGCGCGCGCTGCGGCTGGAGCTGCGGGCGCTGCAGCGGCCATCGCCGTTCGGGTTTCCGTTGATGGTGGAGCGCTTTCGCGAGCAGCTGTCCACCGAGAAGCTGGCCGACCGCATTGCCCGCATGCTGGCCGACGCCGAACGCGCGGCCGGCCCGGAGCCGACCGACCCCGATGCGGCGCCGCGCCCCGCCATCGATGCCGACGTGCAAGCCGCGCTGCGCATGACGGAATCGCCTGAGACGGCGGGCAAGGGCAGCCGCCGTGCGCGCCGTCCGCGCAAGACGTCGAAACCGCTGCCGCTGCTATGACCGGGCCGCACGATCTCGTCATCCAGTGCGCGGGCGAAGCCGTCTGGCTGCTGCCCGAGCGCGCGCTGTGGTGGCCGGCGCAGCGCATGCTGATGGTGGCCGATGCGCATTTTGGCAAGGCGGCGACGTTCCGCGCGCGCGGTGTGCCGGTGCCCGCCGGCAGCACCGGGCAAGCCGTGGCGCGGCTCGATGCCATGCTCGCGCGGCTGCCGGTGGCGCACATCGCCTGGCTCGGCGACCTGCTGCACGCACGCGAGGCGCGGGCGGCCCTCGAAGCGCTGGCGGCATGGCGCGACCGGCATGCCGACGTGGCGTGCACGCTGGTGCGCGGCAATCACGACCGCCACGCGGGCGACCCGCCGGCCGCGCTGCGCTTCAACGTGGTGGAAGAACCGTGGGTGCTCGGCCCCTTCGCGCTGTGTCACGCGCCGCAAACGGTGCCCGGCCACTACGTGATCGCCGGGCATGTGCACCCCGGCATCGTCATCAGCGGACGCGGGCGCGACCGGCTGCGGCTGCCGTGCTTCCGCTTTGGCCCCGGCGCTGCGCTGCTGCCGGCATTTGGTGAGTTCACGGGCTTGTGGACGGCCCCCGCCGCGCCCGGTGAAGCCCTGTATGGCGTGGCAGACGGCCAGGTGTGGCCGTTGTTCTAGCGCGCCCAGCGCGGCGCCTCAGACGCTGACGACCTTGTTCTTGCCCGCGCGCTTGGCCTGGTACATGCCGCGGTCTGCGCGGTGGATGGCCGCCATGGGCGGTTCGTCCTTGCCCAGCTCCGCCACGCCGGCAGAAAACGTGATGAACAGGCGCGTGTCGCCGGCCATGAAGAAGCGCTGGGTCAGTGCACGCTGCAGCCGGACGATGGTCTTCACGCCGTCTTCCAGGCGCGTGTCCGGCATGAGCACCACGAACTCCTCGCCGCCGAAGCGGGCCAGCGTGTCCTGCGGCCGCATCGACTCGCGCGCCACCTGCGCCAGGTGCGCGAGGGCATCGTCGCCCGACGTGTGGCCGTGCGTGTCGTTGATGGCCTTGAAGTTGTCGATGTCCAGGAAGGCGATCGACAGCGCGGCGCCCTGCTGCATCGCCTGGGCCACCTCGCGCTCCAGCGCCTCTTCCAGGCCCTTGCGGTTGAGCGCACCCGTGAGCAGGTCGTGCCGCGCCGACGCCGAAGCAAGGTCCAGCGCCTTGCGCAGCCGGGCCACTTCGGCGGCGGCTTCTTCGGCCTTCATCTGCATGGCCGACAGCTCGTCGCGATTGCGCGCGGCTTCCGAAGACATCCACCGCGTGGCCGACAGCGCGTCCTGGATGACGGGCGCAATGTCCGCCACGGTCCGGGCCGCTTCGATGCGCCGCGCGCAGGCTTCCATCTGCCGGTGGTGTGCGTCCGACGTGGCGGCCGCGGCAGACAGGCGCTCCATGAAGGCGGCCAGCAGCCGCTTCATCTCTTCCTGCGCCTCCATCGACTTGCTCTTGAGCGAGCTCTGCTTGTGGATGACCTCCTTGAGGCGGCGCCGCAGATCGTCCAGCCGGCGCAGGCTCACGGGCGCTTCGCTGGCCCGCATCAGGGCGTCGATCTGGCCGCGCAGCCAGTGGTCGTCCAGCGAGAGTTCGCTAATGTTCTCGAACACGAGCTGCAGCAGGCCCAGCAGCGACTGGCGGATGTCGTTCTGGTCAGCGGCCGCCAGCGCCAGCCGCTGGTTGAACGCCGCGAGCCGGCTGTTCACGCTGGCGAGGCTTTCGGCGTCGGAGCGGCACGCCTTGACGAGCGCCCAGGCCGCTGGGCCGACCAGGGCATCGTCGGTGCCCAGGGCCGGCAGGCAGCACTCGACGGTGCGCGCAAGATGCTCGCGCAGGTCGCGCACGAGCGCCGCGCGCTCTGCCGGGGCGTCTTCATGGGGCTTGCTGCCTGCGATTTCGTAATAGATCGCGGCAAAGTTATCTGGCGTGGGAGCCAACCTGCGTGAGGCCAGCAGCCGGAGAGCGTGCCGCGCGGTCTCCGATGGGTTCTTTTCGGTCATACCTAATACAACAGGTTGGCAAGCGGGATTGGAGACCGATTCTCCATGGTTCGCGCCGCACCGAAAAGCCGCGAAAAGGTGTATGTGGGTGTTTGTTGTGGAAAGGCGTCCGCCGTGATCCCCGGGCGAGACACGCCGCCAGGCACGGTGGCGAGCGAAGGATTGCGCCGGGCAGCGCCGTGCGCCGCTGGTGGACGCGGCCCGCCGTTACGACAGCTCGGGCGCGGCAGCGGCGCGCGCGCGTTGCCCACGCGTTGCCACCCAGCAGAGGATGGAGCCCGCACACACCATCGAGGCGCCTTTCCAGAACGCGAACGACAGCGGCGTGCGCAGCAGCGCCGCGGCCAGCGCCGCAGAAAACACCGGAATGAAGTACGACGCGCCGGCCAGCACCGTCACGTTGCCGTGCAGGATGCCCACGTTCCACGCTGCATAACCGAAGCCCATGGCCGATGCGGCCATCGCCAGGTAGACAATCGCCTCGACGCTGAAGTGCATCGCGCCGCCGCCGGTGGCGAAGTATTTGATCCACAGCGCCAGCGCCGTCAGCATGAAGAACAGCGTGATGCCGTTCTTGCCCTCGGCGATCCGGGCGGTCACGGTGCAATACGCGGCCCAGATCACGGCGCCCGAAAACGCCAGCCCATAGCTGAGCGGGTTGTCGCGCACGTTTGCGGCCATGCCGCCGATGTCGAGCCCCTGGTCGCCGCCCAGTACGAGGCAGATGCCGAGAATGGCAATGAGAAACCCCGGCACGATCAGCAAGTTCGATCTCTGCTTGTTGAACACGATCGCGCACAGCATCGTGAACGACGGCCACAGGTAGTTGACCATGCCGACCTCAATGGCCTGCCGGCTGGTGTTGGCATAGCCGATCGACAACGACAGGCACAACTCATACGCCACGAAAAGCAGGCTTCCCCACACGAGATACCGGCGCGGAAAATCCTTCCAGCGGATGAACCCGACGGTGAAGAGCAGCAGCACCGAGGCCACGCTGTACATCATGGCGGCACCGCCCACGGCCCCGAGGCTCTGGCTGACGCCCCGGATCAGCCCGACGATCGAGGCCCACAACAACACCGCGATGAGCCCGATGAGGGTCGCCCTGCTCCTGCTTTGCATAACGTGCCTGCGCTGACTTGTCGATTGGGAAGAGGCCGATCTTACCGCCATCGCGCGGCACGTCGATCGGCTAGCCGGCCTGCAACCGCCGCCACAGCGTCGTCTTGCTGATGCCGAGCGCCGCGCACACCGCCTCGCGGTCGCCGCCATGCGCGGCCAGCGCGGCCCGGATCGCTTCGGCTTCCACGCCACGGCTGCGCTCACGCAGCGTTTGCGCGCCGCCCCTGCCGCGCGCCGTCTGTGCAAACACCTCGGGCGCGATCATGCGCAGCACGTCTTGCGTGAGGGGGCTGGCGTCGTCGGTATCGGCCAGTTCCACCGCAATGCGCTCGACCACGCTTTGCAGCTCGCGCACGTTGCCGGGCCACGTGTAGCGCTGCAGCGGCGCCGCAATGCCGGCCAGCAGATGCGCGGCCTCGTCGGTATCGGCAATGCGCAGCAGCAGGCGCGGCTCGCGGCGTGCGGCCTGCACGAGCAGTTCGGCGGCCAGCGGCATCACGTCGTCGGGGCGCTCGCGCAGCGGGGGCAGCGCGATGCTGAGGATGTTGAGGCGGTAGTACAGATCGGCACGGAAGGCGCCGGCTTCCACCGCGTCGGTCAGGGCCCGGTGCGTGGCCGCCACGACGCGGATGTCCACGCGCGTGGGCTCGGTCGAGCCAAGCCGCACGACTTCGCGCTCCTGCAGCACGCGCAGCAGGCGGCTTTGCAGCGGCAGCGGCATCTCGCCGATCTCATCGAGGAAGAGCGTGCCACGATGCGCCGCCTCGATCAGCCCGGCCTTGCCGCCCTTGCGTGCGCCGGTGAACGCGCCTTCTTCGTAGCCGAAGAGCTCGCTCTCGAGCAGCGCCTCGGGAAACGCACCGCAGTTGATGGCGACGAACGGAAAATCGCGCCGCGCGCTGAGCTCGTGCATGCTCTGCGCGACCATCTCCTTGCCGGTGCCGGATTCGCCGAGCACGAGCACGGTCGCATCCGACCTGGCATAGCGGCGCACGAGCGTGCGCACGCGCTCCATGGGCGGTGATGCGCCCACGAGATCATCGAGCCGGTAGCGCGCGCTGAACTGCTGCGGGCGCTGGCGCGAGCGCAGCGTGCGGTCGAGCCGCTCCACGGCGCGCGACTCCTGGAACGTGAACACGGTACCGTCTGCGGCGCCCATGCCGGCCAGCGGGCCGCGGTGGATGACGTAGCTCACGCCGCGCACGGTGCCGAGCGTGTCGCCGTCCGCATCGGGCAGCAGGCCCAGCAGGTTCGGCGCGATGCTCAGCAGCGGCTGGCCGATGGCCTGCTTGGCGTCGATGCCGAGCGCCGTGGCCAGCCGCTCGTTGATCGCTTCCACGCGACCTTGCGCATCGAGCGCCACCACACCGTCGCGCAGGTGCTGCAGCAGGTTGTCGAGCCGCTGGCGGCGCTGCGCTTCGCGGCGCGTGGCCTGCACGACTTCAAGCGCGGTGTCGAACGCCGCGCGCACGGAATCGCGCGAATACAGGAACACGGCCTGCATGCCGGCGCGCGCGGCCAGGTCCGTCACCAGGCCCGGTCCGACGACAGCGCCGACGCCGCGGTCGCGCAGGTCGAGCACGCAGCTCTCCGCGTCCTGCCGCGACGCATACGACGCGAACACCACGTCCATGTTGTATGCAGCGACAAAGCGGCGCACCTCCTCGGGCGTGTCGCCATGCGTGACGAGCGCCACCGGCTGCGCAGCATCGGCCACCGCACGGCGTGCACGGGCCAGCGCGTGCATCACGTCAAAGCCCGTCGGGTTGATAACGACCACCGGCAGAGACAGCCGCGGCTTCAGGTACGCGCCGTTCGAGCCGCCCGCGACCACCACATCCGGGCGCTGGGGTCCGGCCATGTCGATCTCGCGCACGATGTCTTCAAAGCCGCGCGTGACGACGCGCAGCTCGGCGCGGTCGTTGTACTCGGCGGCAATGTCGAGGAACAGGTCGCTCAGGCGGCTGATGCCGCACGCCCAGATGCGCGGGCGGTCAGCATGGTCGGCAGTCGGATGCATGATCCCTGCATTATGCGCCCGCCATTTCCATATTGAAATGGAAATTTCAATTCTGAAATGACGTGATCCGGGGCGCCAACGCCACACCCATACAAATCAACGGCTTAGGCGGCGCGGCGCCGATGGCCCGCTTCCTGCTCTACATGGCGATTCTTCTGGAGCACGCATGAGCACAACCAAACGACAGCCCACCAGCGCGGGCGCCAAGTTCCGCCAGGCCGTGGCGGAGTCCCAACCGCTGCAGGTGGTAGGCGCCATCACCGCCTACGCCGCCAAGATGGCCGAGCAGACCGGCTTCAAGGCCGTGTACCTCTCGGGCGGCGGCGTGGCCGCCAACTCGCTGGGCCTTCCGGACCTGGGCATCAGCACGATGGAAGACGTGCTGATCGACGCCCGCCGCATCACCGACGCCGTGCAGGTGCCGCTGCTGGTGGACATCGACACTGGCTGGGGCGGCGCCTTCAACATCGCACGCACGATCCGCTCGTTCATCAAGGCGGGCGTGGCGGCCGTGCACCTGGAAGACCAGGTCGGCCAGAAGCGCTGCGGCCATCGCCCGGGCAAGGAAGTCGTGCCGACCGACGAGATGGTCGACCGCGTCAAAGCCGCCGTGGACGCCCGCACCGACGACGACTTCGTCATCATGGCCCGCACCGATGCGGCCGCCTCCGAAGGCATCGACGCGGCCATCGAGCGGGCCGTGGCCTACGTGGAAGCCGGCGCCGACATGATCTTTCCGGAAGCCATGAAGACGCTGGACGACTACCGCCGCTTCAAGGCCGCCGTGAAGGTGCCCATCCTGGCCAACCTGACCGAGTTCGGCAACACGCCGCTGTTCACCACGGACGAGCTGCGCAGCGCGGACGTCGATATCGCCCTGTATTGCTGCGGCGCGTATCGTGCGATGAACGCCGCGGCGCTGAACTTCTACCAGACCGTCATGCGCGACGGCACGCAGAAGGCCGCCGTCGAAACCATGCAGACCCGCGCCGATCTGTATCAATATCTCGGTTACCACGCGTACGAAGACAAGCTCGACGCGCTGTTTGCCGCACAGAAATAAGCCCGAAGATTCAACGCATCCAAGGAGACACCGCACCATGAGCGAAGCAGACAACAGCACCCCGAACACCGGCGCCTTCAAGCCCAAGAAATCCGTGGCCCTGTCGGGCGTGACGGCTGGCAACACCGCGCTGTGTACCGTCGGCCGCACCGGCAACGACCTGCACTACCGCGGCTACGACATCCTGGACCTGGCCGCCGCGTGCGAGTTTGAGGAAGTCGCCCACCTGCTGGTGCACGGCAAGCTGCCGAACAGGGCCGAACTGGCCGCCTACAAGGCCAAGCTCAAGGCGCTGCGCGGCCTGCCCGCCAACGTGAAGGCCGCACTGGAATGGGTGCCCGCCTCGGCCCACCCGATGGACGTGATGCGTACCGGCGTGTCGGTGCTCGGCACCGTGCTGCCCGAGAAGGACGACCACAACATCCCCGGCGCCCGCGACATCGCCGACCGCCTGATGGCCAGCCTGGGCTCGATGCTGCTGTACTGGTACCACTACAGCCACAACGGCAAGCGCATCGAAGTCGAAACCGACGACGACTCCATCGGCGGCCACTTCCTGCACCTGCTGCACGGCGTGGAGCCGTCGAAGTCGTGGGTCGATGCGATGCACGTGTCGCTGAACCTGTACGCCGAGCACGAGTTCAACGCCTCGACCTTCACCGGCCGCGTGATCGCCGGCACGGGCTCGGACATCTACTCCGCCATCACCGGCGCGATCGGCGCACTGCGCGGCCCGAAGCACGGCGGCGCAAACGAAGTGGCGTTCGAGATCCAGAAGCGCTACGACACGCCGGACGAAGCCGAGGCCGACATCCGCCGCCGCGTGGAGGCCAAGGAAGTCGTGATCGGCTTCGGCCACCCGGTGTACACCGTGTCCGACCCGCGCAACAAGGTCATCAAGGAAGTGGCGAAGAAGCTGTCGAAGGAAGCCGGCAACATGAAGATGTTCGACATTGCCGAACGCCTCGAAACCGTCATGTGGGACATCAAGAAGATGTTCCCGAACCTCGACTGGTTCAGCGCCGTGTCGTACCACATGATGGGCGTGCCCACCGCGATGTTCACCCCGCTGTTCGTCATCGCACGCACCTCGGGCTGGGCCGCGCACATCATCGAACAGCGCATCGACAACAAGATCATCCGCCCGAGCGCCAACTACACCGGCCCCGAAGACCTGAAGTTCGTACCGATCGGCAAGCGCCCGTAAGAAATAGGAAAGAAGAAAGGAGCGTCAACACACACCCACCGGCGGTGTGGCCGTTGACGTTGCTGCCCTGGATGGCGCCTTGAGTTTCTGTAAGCGGGCGAAAAGAAGAAGGAGGCTTGTCTGAGCGAAGCGAGTTTGCCTCCTTCTCCGCACGGTTACATAAATTCAAGGGGAAGTCGCCATCTCGGGCGCGCCTTTCTTTGCTTGCTTTCTTTGGCAA